>JAFVTB010000065.1 GCA_017503445.1 Clostridia bacterium | reverse complement strand
TAAAAAATATTTTTTTGTTAATATTTTTTCAAATGAAAAAAGTTTTGGTTTTGGGTTTTGTTTTTTGTCTTTTGGGTGCGTGCAGTTTGCATGGCAATTTGCTTTCGCGTCTTGCGATGCTGGATGAAAATGCACGCGTTTGTTTTTATTGCGGACAATTGCAACAGGTTGAAAATGCAATTGTTCAAAAAAATGGTGATGGTGCAATCATCACTTGCGCTGCACTTGATGCCGCCAGTGTTTATAAAAATGTTTCAAACTGTTTTGGCTTTTCGGTCAGGTATCAAAACAAAAATGTTTTGGATGATGTGCTTTCGCAAATCAGGGTTTTGAAAACCGAAATGCAAGATGATATAACAATATATTATGGCCTTGCGCAAGGCGGAGTTTTTTTTGATTTTGTTGGCGGGCAAAAAATCAACATTCAGATTGCCTTTTCAAATGAATTTGTGATTGTTGGCAGCCCAATTATTTTGGGTGGATATTAAAAAACTGTTTGAAAAATGAAAAAAATAAAATTTTGTGTTTAAAATGCAGCAAAGTGGCAACACTTTTGGCAAGGAGGATATATGGAAAAACAAAACAAGATTGTTCAATGGTTCAAAAAATATGGCACATATGCCACGGCGGCGGTGCTGGTGGTGGCAATTGCAGGTGTAATTTTGGTTACGGGGCTAAGCGCCAATGTTCAAAAGGTAAACACATCGGCAAAAAACCCAGTTGTAAGCGTGGGTACGATTCCGCTTACGTTCTCTATGCCAATGGCAAATGCACAGCTTTTGAAGGATTATTCAAGCGAAGAGTTGTTCTTCAGTAAAACGCTTGGACGCTGGGAATTTCATGATGGTATCGACCTTGTAAGTTCCGACATGAAAGTTTTTGCGGTGGCAGATGGCGAAGTTGTGGATGTTGAAAACAGCAGTCTTTATGGCACAACCATCACCATTAAGCATACAGATGGGCTTTCAAGTGTGTATGGTTCGCTTAATTCAACCGTTCTTGTGAAAGAGGGTGATAAAGTGAAAGCGGGAACCGAGCTTGGTGCAGCTGATAGCACTGCAACCAATGAAGCGGCAGACGGAAAACACTTGCATTTTGCTATGATTGAAAACAACAAAAAGATTGATCCGGCAAATTATCTTGAATTTGAATCAAAATAAGTTTTTGGCTTTACAATTGTGATGAATAATGCTATAATATAATGCATTGGAGGAAAATTTAATGACACTTGATAAAGTTAAACAACTTGTGGCTTCACAACTTAGCAAACCTGTTGAAAAAATAACCGAAGATTCACGATTGATTGAAGATTTGGGCGCGGATTCATTGGATATAATGGAAATGCTTATGGTTCTGGAAGATGAATTTGGCATCAGCATTATGGATGAAGAAGTTGAACAAATGAAAACGATCGCTGGTGTTGTGAAAGTGGTTGAATCAAAATTGAACTAATAAATTATGGCGTATATCGCCATTTTTTTATGTCTTGCGGTAAAAATTTTCTTTAAAAAATTGTGATTTTTCCCAAAATTTCCGCATATATTGATAAAAATTGCGGAGGGGAAAAGTTGAATATAATCTTAAAACAACGCGCGATAAGTCTTGCAAAGCATATCATACAAACCAATCAAACGGTGCGCCAAACTGCAGATGTTTATGGAATCAGCAAAAGCACTGTGCATAATGATGTGTCCAAAAAGCTTCAAAAAATTGATTTTGCGCTTTATCAAAAAGTGCAATTTGTTTTGGCAAAAAATTTTGCAGAAAAGCACATTCGTGGCGGCCTGGCCACCAAGAAAAAATTTTTAAATCTTAATAAAAAATAAAATTGTTTTTATTATTTCTTAATGATAAAAAAATGTGTTTTTTTTATATAAAAAACTATCAATTTTTTTCGCAAAAGTTTTTAATTTTCTTAAGAGTTTTATAAAAAAAGAAACGTGTGTTTTTATGTTTTCTTAAGCCAAAAAAATTACCAAAATTTCTGAAGATTTTGGGCATTTTTTTTATTGTAAAAACAAAAGCATGATTTTGTTTTTGTGAAATCGGTTTGCTTAAAACAAATTTTGTTTTTTTTGCAAAAAAATAAATAAAAATGCAAAAAATAAAATAAAAATAAATGTTTTTATAATAAAAAACAAAGAATTATATTCAAAAAAACTTTTTCAAAAATGGTAAAAATTTTTTAGTGCATGGAAAAATGCTTTAAAAATTCAAAAATTCCACCCAAAAAACATGCAATTTTTTTGATGCTTTTGCACAACATAAAATAACGCCATTTTGGGCGAAAAATGTCAAACTTTGCGGGCATTTAATTTGACAGTATTTTACATAATTTGGTATAATATAACAAAGGAAAAACCAAGCGGTTTTGAGGGTCGAAATCTATGAAAAAAATTGCAAAAATCACAAATGTTTTTTTGGGCTTTTTGGCGTGCTTTGCGCTGATGTTTTTTGGTGCAAGTTTGTCCGGCTGTGGCGATAAATATGAAAACCTGAAAGTCAATCTTTCGGTTTCTGAAATCGTGCTGAAAATTGAAAACGGTGTTTCGGAGGTTAAAGAGGTTATTGCGATGGTGGAGGGGGCAGAAGGTATAAGCCGTGAATTGTCTGTCAGCACCGATGCCACCCAACTGAACATCACCACAAGCATGAATGATCAGCAGGAAACGGTTATTTCAATCTCGGCAAGTGCGGTTTGCACAAATGCGGTTGTGGAGGTGAAAACCCTTGAGGGCGGCAAAAGTGCAACATTCACCGTAACGGTTGAAGTGCCGGTGCAGATGATTTCCCCTGCATCAGCTTTGGATCAATTTTTTGTGGTGAAGGGACAAGCCAAAAATTTGGCAAGCGCAAATCTTGTGGCTTTCACACCATCAAACACCACTCAAAAAACTTTGGATTTTGAACTTGTTGTGCCAAATCCAAATATATCCCTTGCAAATGGGATGATTTTGGTGGGCAAGGATTATGCCGCACCAACGGTGGACATTCGTGCCACAAGTCCGCACCTTGCGGGCAGTGATGTAATTTTGACGGTTGATGTCTTGGCGCCGCTTGATGAAAATTCTGTGCTTGTGCAGTCAATCACATACGCGGGCGTGGAACTTGAACCAATTTATCAGCCAGGAACAGACGAGTTTCCAAAAACAATTGAACTTTCCGCAAACCTTGCGGCAAGGCAATCTGTGGAATTTATGATTGAAGTGCAATCAAACAAGCCGCTTACAATCACCCCATATGTTTTAAGCACTAATGGTCAACAATCAAAATACATCAGTTTTGCAATTGGCAAGAAAACCGAAGTTACTGACGGCAACGGAAACCTTGTGGCAACACAATATGTGTTTGAACTTTCTGCGGAAGATGCCCTTGGCAAAGATGATATTTGCTTTGTGGCCAAATACAACGATTTTGATTTTTCTTTCACAACCAAGCCAATTGAAGTTGTGGTGAAGGACACCGTGAATAAAATCCAACTGTTTGTTGATGGCATACTTTCAAATCAAACCCAGTTCACCGTTTATAACGAATACAAAAACAAACTTGGGCTTGAACTTTCATTCAATGTTTTGCCAACAACAGTTTCAGATGCCGAAAAATTTTTGGTTTTGGAGCTTGGCGTGAATGCGGGCGCATATCAATTTTTTGATGAAGACGGACAAGGTCTTGAGTTTGTTGA
Source organism: Clostridia bacterium (assembly GCA_017503445.1). Classification (GTDB taxonomy): domain Bacteria; phylum Bacillota; class Clostridia; order Christensenellales; family UBA1242; genus UBA5489. Next base: position 27,627 of record JAFVTB010000065.1, on the reverse strand, counting down.
TGGAAAGGTTGAGTTTAGTGGCGACAGCAAAATCTTTGTTAAGGCAAGCACACATAATGCCCTTGCCGGACAGGTGAAGATTTATGCAAAAGAAAACCCTGTTGTGAAGCAAGTGCTGACGTTCAGCGCCGCTGCAGGCACAACAGAAATGAGTTTTATTAATGCCAGTGAAACAATCACCGCCCCAAATGGCGAAGTGATGTATTATTACAATCTTAAAAGCAATCAAGTGATGACGCAAGTTGTGCAGTTCACGGCCGACACGGTGGATCTTCGTGGCCTTTCTGTTGAACAAAGTGGAAGCGTGATCCAAATCACCAGCGCCCCAATCGCACAAACAGATTTCTTCCAGTTTACAATCCAAAGTGTTTTAGGCAAGGAAGGCACAGCCACAATAACTTTGCGCCAAGCAAACGGATATTTTGTGCAGGCATTTGTGCGCGTGATTTATGAGCTTGTGGAAGATGAAGTGCAGTTTTTTGTTCCTTCTGCGCAAACAAATTCCGCAGTTGGATTTATGGAACGTCAAAATGATGCTGCGTGGCAATTCCGCGTGGCAATCACCAAGGGTGCAAGCATCACCCTTACGCGTGAAGGGCTTGGTGTTACAGGTGTGGAATATGGATTTTTTGATATAATAAAATCCGATGACAACCAAACGGATTATGAAAACTTTTTTGCCGAAAACCAAGCAAACCCAAGCGGTTTGGCCTATGAAACAACAAGCAACGTGCTTGACACCAAGTTTTTGGCGCTTGATCAAATCAAGCCCGCCACCGTTGGCAAAGCTTGGGTGCAAGTTGTTGCAAAAGGATTAAAGCTTGAAGAAACAACCTTAAATGGCAAAACAATTTTTCAACTTGGCGAAGTGCAATACAAATATTATTTCCTTGTGGAAGGATATGTTCCTGTGCAAAATTTTGCCCTTTCAACTTATGCACTGAATTTGTTCAGCCAGGCAAGTGTTGGGTTTGAAGATTATCACAAAACCGCGGCCGATGTTGTGGTAAGTTTGAATAATGCGACATATCAAAACATTACATGGCTTGGCGCCAGCCCGCTTTATCAAGTGAATGGTAAAGATGTTTACAAAACCCAAATCAGTGATAATAACAAAACCCTGTCAATCACCGCCCTTTCAACTTGGATTTATGATGATGCGGGCAATCCTGTTTTGGCAGATGAAGTGGAATTTGCGTTCACAGCACTTATCAAAGAGTTCAACACCGAATATCGCCTTTCAGTGATTGTGAAAATCACGCGTGCGGTGCAGGTGGAAAAAATTGTTGCGCACAATGTCAATCTTGACACAGGCATTTATATCCCCCTTACATATGACGGCAAGGCAATCACCCGCCAAATTGTGGCAAATGTGCAAGTGGGTGAAGGTGGCAAAATGCCGCATAACACCAATTTGGTTTATGAATTTTTGCCATACATCACTGCGCCTGCAAGTGCAATTTCCCTGAATAAAACCACCGGGCTTTTAACCGTTGCCGCAAATGCCAAAGAAGGCACTTATGGGCAAATTCGCATCGCACCTGCAGACAGATATAATGCCCAAAATCAATATGCCCCTGGTGCAAATGATATCGCGCTTTATTTCACATTGGTGGTTGCCGATGGCCAAAGCCGCGAAACATCTTTCCGCGTGTCATCGCTTTCAGATTTTGAAGCTTATGCACAAAATCCAAATCAGATGCAGCACCTGCATTTCACACTTGTTGACAATATCATAGTCAACAGTGCAAGCGCACTTGATGAATCTTTTGCAATCAGCGCAAATTTTGCCGGCGGGCTTTATGGCGCGCTTGTTGAAGGTGGCGAAAAAGCCATCATCACAACAACTTTGCCGCTTTTTGGCACACTTTCTGAAAAAGCTGTTATTGCAGATCTTATGATTTGTGGTGAAGTGGCAGGCGCAGGATTTGTTGCAACAGAAAACAATGGGCTTATCCAAAATGTTGTTGTTGATGCCCAGCAGCAAACTGGCGCGTTCGCCAAACCAAGTGTGCTGTTGGCTGAAAGTCAAAGTCAAGCCATTGGTGGCATTGTTGGCATCAATGCGGGCAGCATCAAAAACACAACATTTGCCGGGCAAATAATTGGTGAAAATCTTTTATCAACACAAAGTGTTGGCGGCATCGCGGGTGAAAACCGCGGCACAATTGATTTTTGCGCAGTTGAACTTTGTGCATATGTTGAAACCCAAGGTGCCCAAACCCAACTTGGCAAAATTGATGGCGCCGCCGCAACTGTTGGTGGCCTTGTGGGCAAACTGACCGATGGCGAACTGACAAATTCATATATCCAATCATATATCCCGCTTGAAAAAGCAACCCAACTTTTGCAAGGTGGCAAAGTTGGTGTGCTTGTGGGGGCAATTTTTGGGGGCAAGGTCAACACATCTTTTGGCTTTGTGCAAAATCAAAAAGATATGTTTGCACAAATGTCTGGAACAGAAAACTTGTTTGTTGAAAATGCATATATCACATACAAAGCGGCCGATGATGCGGCGATGCTTGGCACATATTTTTATAACTTTGTCAAAATCGAAAACACCGGGGCTGCTGGTGATCTTGCCGCAATCAAGACAAACGATGTTTGGGATGCCAGCGGAACGCTTCCTGTTTTCAAAGCGGTGAAACTGACGGCGCCAATCACCCAAATTCCGGACATGTTTGCTGGTGATTTCATCAGTGCCAATCAAAAGGCAATTTTGATGTTTTGGCAAACTGCAGAAACACTTTCAAATGTTGAAAAATTGGCACTTGCAAACCTGAACTTTGTTGCGTTTGAAGATTTGTTTGAAAACGCGTTTGGCATAAGGGCATTTTCAAACAATGCGGCGGTGATTGCGGCAACGCCTGTTGGCTTGCAAATTGTTGGCACCGGCGCGGCGCAAGTGACATTTTATTCAAAATATAACGCCGAAGTGCTTAAAACCTTTGAAATTTTTGTTATTAACCCAATCAAAAATCCAACTTTTATTGTTGGTGTAAATCAATATGCGCAAAACTTTGTTTTGAATGTGAAAACATCAGCGGGCGCGGGCTTTAATGTTTCAATTGCCCAAAGCAAAGTTTTGGATGCGCGAATGATTGATTTTGTCACCCAAGATTTTGATGTTTTGTTTGATAACTTGGCAATCACCGGCAGCGGAAGTGGCCCATTCACGGTGTCAACTGCAACACTTGCAGATGGAAAAACACAAATCACCTACACACTTAACATTGCCGGCACAAACACAGATGATATCCTTAACGAAATTTTGGGCAACAAATTTTCAGGCAAATTCACAATCAATGTTTATCGCGGTGCGGATAAAATTGAAATTTCTGCAGCAGATGCCATAATGCAGCCGGCGGATATCACAACTTTGAATGTGCAAATTTTCACAGATGTGAAACTTGAAGACGGTGAAGGATTGGAAATTGTTTTACAAACCTTTGGCACATTCCCAAGCAATTTGTTTGATTATCAAATAAACCTTCTTGAAACCAAATTTTATACAAGCGCGGATTTGCAAACCATGTTGTCGGACAGTGCTGATGCAAAATATTTGTTTATAACTTTGAAGTTAAGTTTTCAATCAATCAAGAATATCGTGCCCAAGATTTTGCAAACGCAACATTTGAATTTGCAATCACATCAAAAACCGCACTTTTAAATCAGCAAAATTTTGGCTTTAACCTTGTATATAAACCATTTGTAATCACGGTGAATAACCAAGAAATTCTTTCTGTTACAATCAATCATTTTGAAATTCAAAACAAATCTGTGCTTCTTGACCAAACCCAAAACACAAACTTTGTGTTTTATGAATACAACACAAAAAATTCAAACAACATTATTGCTCCTGGCGAAGAAGGGCTTTTGCAAATTGATATATATCCAAGCTTTGCAACATGGGATTATCTTGACATCACCTACACTCAACAAAATGGGCAAGATCTGTCCCTTGCACTGGCATTCATGGAAAAATATGTCAATCCGCAAAACGGCAATGCGGGATTCCGTCAATCACATAAGCGCGTGCAAACCCTTGAAAATGGCATAAGAATTTTTGGTGTTGACGCGGCAAACACAAATGCCGTAACAACGCTTTATCTTGGCACATATCTTCCAATTTCAACAAACAAAGATGCTGTGTTTGACATCAATCTTGTGGCAAACAATCAAAAGGTTTCGTCATTCAATTTGGTGGTTGAATATCTTGAAGATGCAATGATCCAAATTGTGGATAATGCTGGCAACAGCGTTTCAACTGTGGCGCGCGGCACAACATCAACACTTTTGATCACTCTTCCAAAGGAACAAAACCTTACACTTGATTTTGTGAATATTTTGGGCGTGACAAATGGGCTTGGTGGTGCAGAAAAATCAATTTCCCTGACACGCACACAAATCATTGAAGATGCATTTTCTTTAACACGCACCTATGCTTATGCACTGGAAGTGGGCAGCGAAGCACAACTTGACAATGCAGAAAATTATATCACCATCGAGGTTACAACCTCTTGGATCGTAAATGGAAAAATGCAAAGAAAAGTCAGCACATGTGAAGTTGGCATTGTTGATTTCAAGGTTGACCAAATCACGCTTCTGACAGACAAAGCAGATAAATCAACATTTTATTCATACATCGGTGTGCAAAACATCTTAAACTTTGATTTTGATGGCAAAAGCAACACCAATCAAAACCCTTCTTTCCAAGCGTTCCTTCAAAACTTTTATTATGAAAGTTTGTCAAACACAAACAGTTATGGCAATTATGTGGTGAATGTTGGCAAGGCGGGCAAAGCAAGCTTTTTGGGCAATCTTTACTATGTCAACGGCTCAACCCAATATGCACTTTTGAATGATGATGGAAGCTTTGAACCAAACAACTATTTCACTTTCACAGAAGAAAACGGCCAAATAAAAATCATTGGCAAGCGCCAGGGCGAAGTGAATTTGCGCTTTGTGATGCAAATTCAATATCCGCACACAACAATCACAAACCTTTATGAAATTTCTTTTGATTTCACGATTGTTGTTGCACCGTTCAGTGATGAAGATTTGCCACTGATTATTGACAATGAAACAGCATTCTATGACGCTTTTGAAAGCGATACACCACAAGATTATATTCTTATGAATGATTTGTATCTTGAAAATGTTTCACCGCTTTCAACCAATGCCATTAACAGTCTTGATGGCAACAACTTCACAATTCATATCAAATCTTTCAACACTGAAACTGAATCAAACAGTCTTTCACTTGCACTTTTTGATAATGTTGCCCAAAACACCACCCTTAAGAACCTGACAATCAACCTTTATGGCGATAATCAAATTGATGTAAATACAAACGTTGTTGATGAACTCAGGGTTGCGGGGCTGGCAATATCCAATGATGGCATTATATACAACTGCCAAGTTGTGGCATATGCAGAAAATCAAAGCGCAAACGCAGGCATTGATGTTTCTTATGGCGGCAATATCACAGACACATTCATAAGCATCACCGCCGGGTTTGTTGTCACAAACAATGGCTTCATCACCAACAGCCGTGTGGGTGGCACAACCCTTGAAAAAGTTAATGGCAAAGCCGCCCGTCTTGAAGTTTTTGACATCACCGCCCAGGGCAACATCAGCGGATTTGTGGACACCAACAGCGGCACAATTTCAAGCAGTTTCTTTGCAAATGGCACGCTTACAAACGCCACAATTGGCACCCTTTCTTCAACCACCAGTGGCTTTGCAAGATACAACACCGGCACCATCACCACAAGTTATGCAAAAGGCACGGGTGAAGATGCGTTCACCTTGCTTGGCAAGGGCATCACCACCGCCGGCACGGGTGCGGGATTTATTGCGATTAATAATGGCGAAATCTCTAACTGCTATGCAAACATCTTGCTTGCAAGTCAAGATTTGGCGCAAAGTGGCCGTTTGTCTGCGGGCTTTGTGCACAGCAATATGGGCAAAATCACCAGTTGCTTCACCGCCAGCAAAATTGAAAACGCCAAAACCACACAAATGGCATTTGTGGGCGTTGATGATGCCGGCAACCTTTTGAACACCGGCACAATCAAAAATGGATATTATTACAACGCTGACACAATTGAAGGCGATGCATATTCAAATCAAACTGCAAACCTTAATGTTGTGCGTGTGGCAGAGCCAAATAATCCAGATAATTTCTATGGCTTCAGTTTTGCCGACAGTGCCACATCTGTGAATGGCGTGTGGTTTTCAACCGGATATGGTATTGACCTTGTTTCTGCAAACCAAATCGCAGTTTCAAACAGATACATCGCCAATGAAAAACGCGATGAAATCACGGGCGAATTGCTTTCATACAACCTGCCATACACCGCGGGATATGAATATGGCAGCCAAATCAACCCAATCATCATTCGCACAGCTGCCGAATTCAATCGCGCTGTGGGTGGTGATCACGAAAACGCCGGCACAGCAATTTCGCAATATTACAACCTTGGCCAGCAAACTGTGTTTGGCAATTATCGCATAATTTCAAACATCAATTTGCAAGACCTTAATCCTGACAACAGCCAAACCGCAAGCATAAGTTCAACCAACATGACGCTTGATGGCGGCGTTTTGGATGGCAATATGCTTATGATTTCAGGGCTTGACCTTACGGCAAATTCTGACACCGTGATTGAAAACTTTGGGCTTTTCAAGGCGCTTCAAAACAACGCCTGCATAAAAAACCTCAGCATAAGTGTTGTTTCCGTAAGTGCAAAACAAGTGCGCTTTGTTGGCACACTTGCCGGCACGGTTGAAAACTCTAAGATTCTTTCAATCACAATCAAAAATCAAAGTGATATTGCCGACAGCACAATTTTGGGCAACAATGTTGTTGGCGGGCTTGTTGGGCTTGTCAGCGGACAAAGTGAAGTGAAGGATATCACAATCACATCACTTGGCGTCAAGGCAAATGCGCTGGCAACAACTTCGCAAAACTTTGTTCGCGGCATCACAAATCAATCGCTTTCTTATGCGGGCGGTGTGATTGGCATTGCAGATATCTTTACAAGCGCAGAAAAATCATCATGGGCCCGCAAAACCGAAACCCAAACCTCAAATCTTTCAAACCTTGTGGCAAATGGCAATATGCAGGTTCGCGCATCCACAGCGGGTGGCGTGATTGGGCTTTTGGGGCCACAAGCAAATCTTCGCGATGCAACATTCGAAAGCCCTGCCGATATTGCAAAAATTGTTGCATACAATTTTTATGCGGGCGGCATTGTGGGTGAATGTTTTGGTAATATTGATATGGCAAAAGCACAGCATGATGCCATCACCCAAAAACAAATTGAAAACAATGTTTCAGCATATTATCAAAACCCAGAAAATGATATTCAACGTGGCAACCTTGATTTGTTTGACGACACTTCTGATGGCTATATCATCAGCACATATGCGCCGGTTGCAATTGGCGGCATTGTGGGCAACCTGATCACCGGCGAAATTCAGCATTCATATTCAAAATTGAATGTGAAAAATCCAAATTCAAACTTTGCCGGTGGCCTTGTGGGCAAGATTTCCGCTTGCCAAAACCCAAAGCACGATCGCAACAAAATCACATTTTTTGAAACATACGCTTTTGGTGATGTTTTGGCAAATGATGCTGCAGGCGGTGCAGTGGGATACATTGAAAACACACGTACAGTGATTATGACAAAAGTCAATGCCGTCAACCTTTGGGGGCTTGTGCTTGACAAAGATGGCGAATATCATATTCCTGACAACGCATTCCAAATTTATGGCGCAACTAACGCGGGCAATGTGAACACCCTTGCAACATACGACGTGAAAAACAATGTTGTTTCAATGAACGGCACAGACGCCCTTCCAAAAATCATCACCACCAGCAATCCTGAAGATATGTTTGCAATCACAGAAGTGAAGTTTGCAAGCGGCAGCGATGCAATCAGTGAATATATCAAACCATCGTTTGCATTTATGGAAGGCGGCGCGCCATATAATTTGGTTTATGATCCATATTATGGTCTTCAAACAAACCAAAAAACTGGTGCAGAAGAAATTTCTTCCCAGGCCGTAACACCATATTTTGATTTAACAGATCCCGCAACAAATGGGCTTGCAATGGATACATATTTCATTCAGGCAAACTGGGATTCAAACTATTGGGTTCGCTACACCCAAACAAATGATCTTCTTCCATCACTTGTCACATTCACAGAATCAATGTGTTATTATATCGATGTTGCGGCAGACCTTCAAAAAATGCTTTATCACCCATATGCAACATTCATTGTGCGCGGGCTTAATCAACCTTCAACAATCATCCCGGTTGGAAATTATATTGAAAACACAAATTTGATTTTGGCAAACTTCTCTGGCACATTGAAAGGCATGGATAACAGCTTAAATTATGGTTTCGATTTTGAAGGAAAATCATCATTCATCTTGGCAACCACGGGCGCAAGTTTTTATAACCTTACAATCCAAGAAATCGGCAGAAAAGGCAATGCACTTAATTCACAAAACCAGGCATTCATCGACACCGCAACCCAAACATCTTTTGAAAACATTTTGATTAAAGATTGTTATGCCACCACACAAATTTCTGAAACAAACTTCAATGTTGGGCTTTTGGCAAACAAACTTGTTGGCGGATATATGAATGGCATCAGCGTGCAAGACAGCGTTGTTGATGCGCGCGTTGCACAAAACATCAACGCAAATGAACTGCCGTTTATCAATGTTGGTATGGTTGCAGGGCAACTTCAAACCCTTGGCAATGCAATTTGTCAAATCACTGATGTTTGCGTTTATCAAACTTCAAGTGAAAGCAATTTCCAAAACAACGGCACAAACAATGTGCAATTGGATCTTAATGGCACAAACCTTGAAAACACTGAAATCAGCATTGGCGCAATCTTTGGTGAAACCATTGGCAATGTTGCAACAACATTTTCATCAAAATCTGCAGGTGATTTGGTGAAAGGCATTGGCGTTGCAACAAGCACACTTGCAAAATATCATCTTGGCGCATCCACCGCACAAAACCCAAAAGGCACTGTGCTGACGCTTTCAGGAAGCGGAAATGTAAAAACATTCAACGCGGGGCTTTTGTTTGGCAAGGTGAACACAATGAAAGTGGCATTTGCACGCACGGTACAAACCCAAAAACTTCAAGTGGTTGGCGGCATCAATCAAACGGGTGATGCACTTGGCAATTTTGCAAGCATTTCACAGGCAAACCTTGGTGGAATTATTGGCAAGGTTGAAACCACGGCAAGCATCCAAAACACAACCACAGGTGCAACCAAGTTTGCTGCAACCGATGTTGGTACAAACTTTGTTGCAAAAACAATAAATGCGGGCGGGCTTGTTGGGCTTGCGGCAAACCTTTCAAAAATTGAAAACCTTGAAACTTTTGGCGAAATCAATGCAAAAGGCACGCTTGAAACAAACCTTGGTGGGCTTGTTGGCACACTGAATTCAAGCATTGAAATTGCAAACACCGTTTCAAACACAAACTTGAAATTTGTTGGCCAAAACGCGTTTGTTGGGGGCATCTTGGGCGCTTATACCGCCACAAGCGGCGCGCTTGTGCTTGGCGATGAAAACTTTGGCACAAAATATACGGGGCAAATCATTGTTTCTGGTGAAAATATTGCCGCGGGCGGCATCCTTGGCGCCTTGAAGGCAGACACCAACATCCTTTCGCAATCGCTTATTCAAAATGCCGTTTTCGACGGGGAAATCACCCTTTCCAAAATGACAGGTGATGCATGGATTGGCGGCATCCTTGGCAACAGTAAATCTGCAGCTTCAATCACCGCACCGAATGTCACGCTTTCAAACTGTTTGGCACTTGGCGACATCAATGTGTTGCATGATTATTATGCGCAAAACGGGCTTGGCGTTAAGGTTTATGTTGGTGGGCTTGTTGGCTTGGGCAGCGATCGCACAACCCTTTCAAACAACACAAGTCTTGTTTCGCTTGCAAGCAAAACGGCTTCTGGGCTTGATGGCGTGCATATAAATGCCCTTGTTGGCCAGGCAAACGGCGCAAAAGCGGCTGCTAGTGAAAGCAATTTCTATGCACATCAAATGTCGCTTTGTCTTGATTTCAACGATGGCATTGGCGCAACAAATCTTTATTACAAACAAACCACACAAGCTTCACAGTTTTCAATCCTTGATTTGCTTGAACCATATATTGCCACACTTTTTGGCGAACCTGAAGAAGGCACAAAACTGAACCCAATTGAAATTGATTCAATGGCTGATATGCAAAACGCGGCAGAAATCTTTGCGGCAGAAAAAACCAAAAAAGTTGTTGGGCTTATCACAGGGCCATTCACATACGATCAAAACATCACCCCGCTTGATGGAAAGCTTGCACACCTTATGGGTGATGGACATCAAATCATCACGCACAGCACGCTTTTTGCAAGCATTGATGAAAAAAGTGCAATTTCAGGGCTTTCGCTTGTTCCATCAATTGAAAAACTCACCCCAACCACATCATCAGATCTTAACGCCAGCGCCGTTGGCACAGTGGCAAACATCAACAATGGGTTTGTGTTTGCGTGTGCGGTGAAAACCACAAATATTTCTGCACACGAACACACCAGTTTGGCCCACACCGGCAGCGCATATGTTGGTGGAATTGTGGGTTATAACACCGGTGTGATTATGGACAGCTTCAGTGCAATCAACATCACCGCAAACGGCAATGCGGGCGGTGTTGCGGGATATAATTCCGGCAACATCATCAGCACTTATTCCGTTGGCAATGTTGATGGCGGCTTTGCGTTCACGCAGGGCGATGGCGCGGTGTATTCTTCATACACGGCTTCACCTGCCACCGCGGGCGTGTTTGGCACAAACCAAACCGTTGTTGACAGTTTCTATGACCTTTATTCCGTTGGCAAAAAATCATCTGCCACCGAAACCACCGACACAAAAACTTTCAGCGTTCTTGACACCGCAGAAAACAAAAAACTGTTGTTTGAAAATGCGCAATCTGATAAAAAATTTGCATATGTTGTTGGCGAAAACTTTGGATATCCAACCTTTGCAGCAAGCGCATATGCAAACCTTGATTATATGCGCGGCATTGCAACCGGAACAGGCGCAGAAGATGACCCAATGTTTATCGGCAGTGTGGGCAAACTTCAACAAATTTCTGATGCTGCAACAAACAATTTGCACTATCAACTGATTTGCGATATGGCCGTGACGGACGATATGAAATCAATGTTTACCACAATGAAAGCACAAACCTATAAGCAGTTCAACAAAAACTTTGCAGTTATTGATTGGGCGCCAATTGCAAACTTCAAGGGCACACTTTCTGGCGCGTATGGCGAAGATGGCAAATATGCCATCCAAGATTTCACAACATCAATTGAAAGAACTGAATGGGCAATTTTTGGAAAGGTTGAAAATGCAAACATTTCAAACCTTGAAATCAAATATTCTTCAACCCTTGAAATCAATGCAAAAACCCTTGCTGGGCTTGCCACAGAAATTTCTGGCACAACATTGGACAACATCACACTTGATGCCGGCGTAGTTAAATCAACTGCTGCGGGCACTGTGGCGCTTGCGGGCTTGGTTGGCGCAACAAGTGATGCAGACAACGACAGCAAAATCACCAATATCAACCTTGAAATCACAAAGCTTCAGGCAGATAAATCAACCAACGCAACCATTGGTGGCCTGATTGCAAACATGCAAAGCACAAATGCAACAATGCTTAAAGGCATCACCTTTGCAAATGGCTTTGAAATTGTTGCCACAGGCACGGGTGAAAATATTGGCGGTGGCCTTGCGGGCAATGTGAGCAATGTGTTTGCAAGCGAAATCAACTTTAAGGGTGAAATTTCAATCACAAACTCAGGCAGTGCAAGTGCAATCTTTGGTGGTCTTGCCGGCAATGCACAAACAATTTCTTCAACCAATGTCACGCTTGATAATATATCGCTTACATCAACAGGCACGGGACAAACCACCTTTGGTGGCTTCTTTGGCACAGCAAGTGGTGTTGGCAAAGCATATGCAGAAGATGAAAACAATAATTCTGTGCAAGTTCCATTCTCGGCAAATGCAAAAATAATCACCTTGACATCAAATTCAACCACCGCAGAAGAAAACTGCCTTGGTGGCATCGCGGGCACGCTTGCGAACAGTGTTATTGAAAGCGCAAGTGAAAGCCCACTTTCCGTAACGGGCATCAACATCACACAAAAGAATGTTGGCACGCTTGTTGCTGGCGGCATTGCCGGCAGTGATGCGGGTTCAACAATCAAGGGTTTTGCACCTGCTGCAACAATCGCAAATGAAAAAGCTGGCTTGTCAAACCTTGGTGGCATTGTGGGCAATGCAAATGGCACAGAAATTCATGCAAAAGATGTTGATTTGCAATCTTATAAGTTCATCTTTGGTGTGGAAGATGGAAAAAATCAAGATGCATCAGAGCTTACAGTTGGTGGCCTTGTGGGCTTTGCACAAAACCAAACAAAGCTTAATGGTATCAGTGGCGTAACAACCGTTAAAAACAATCTTGCCATCACCGATCACACAAAAAGTGATATTCATCTTGGTGGTCTTGCAGGATATTTGGATGGCAGTGAAGTTAATACTGCAACAATTGAAAGCATCAAGCTTGAAGGCACACAAATTGGCGCTGTTGCAAGTTATATCACCGGTTCAACGCTTCAAAATGTAACAATCTCAAACCCAGATCTCACCGCCTCATTTAACTCAAGCAACATTGCCTATGCAGGCGGCGTTGCGGGCAAAATTGAAAACAATTCAACCCTTTCAAATGTCAAGATTGACGGCGGCACGCTTGAAACAGGCGATATTCCAACCAAAGAAGTTGAAGATGCCGACGGCAATAAAGAAGATGTCGAACAAAAAGCCACATCATATATTGGCGGTTTTGCCGGAAGCATGAGTGGAACCATTGATGGTGAAAGCACCTCAACCCTTGAAATCAAAATCAAAACAGGCGGCTTTGCCGGCGGCCTTGTGGGCAAGGGTGAAGACCTCAGCATTATTGGCGTGAATATTAGCTCAAGCGTTTCGGCAAACCTTGAAAAATCACAAAAAGGAAGCGATTTGTTTGTTGGCGGCATTGTTGGGGATTATGATGCGGGCAAGGTTGGCGAAGATGATGGCCAAATCACAAACACCACCTTTACAGGCAACGTTTCATCAAGTGATGTTGCCTTTGTTGGCGGCATTGCCGGTAAAGCAAAAGGCAAGTTCACCAATATCACCATTGGTGGCAATATAACTGAACTTGCAACCTATGACAAACTTTGCGCGCCAAGCGGTGTTGCTGTTGGCGGCGTAGCGGGAAGCGCAAATGATGCAACCTTTACATATATCACCGTGCAAAGCGTAACAAAAATCACCGGCACATATATCGCCGGCGGCATTGTTGGCTTGGGTAGTGATATCACAATCACCGGCAGCGCCAGCCAAGACATCACCGGCACAAATAATTATTATGACAACAACATAAGCGGAATTATATCAACCGAAGGTGATGGCAATGAAGCGAAAAAGCCACTTGTAACCGCATCTTATGCGGGCGGCGTTGTGGGCAAGGTTTCAGGCACCAGCACAATAGAGGCGTGCAAATCAACCGCCATAGTTCAAGCGGGCTGGAAAACAATCGCCAGCAAAGACAAACTCACTGCGCGCGATTTCTTCTGGTATGACTCTCAAAACGATGATGAATATCAGCAAGATAAAACCAAAGAAAAACTGAAAAAACGCGTGCAGCAAGTTAATGCGGCATCAAAAGGTGCCGAAACTGCTTATGCAGCGGGCATTGCGGGTTATGCAAGCGATAAAACAACCTTTAAGTTGGTTGAAAATGGCGGCACCGTAACCGCAAAGGCCAAACCGCAACTTGCTATAACCAGTTCAAGCAGATATGATGTGCAAAACATTTGGGGATATTACAGTTATGATGCCTATGCGCATTATGCAAAAGAAACTGAAAATGCTTATGCGGCGGGTGTTGCGGCATTTATGTCACCTGAATCAACCCTTGAAAAATGCCTTAACAGCGGCACAATCACCGGTGGCGGCGAAGTTGAATTTAACCTTTTCACAACCGATGAAGATAAAACAGATACAGATAATCTTTACAAAACCTATGCACTTGGCTACAGCTTCACCTATACAGAAGACGGCGGCAAAAAAGATATCAATAATTTGTTTGAAGAAATTTATAAAAATGATCCCGCCGGCACCCAAGCATGGATAAAAGCAGAAAAAGAAGGCATCAAACTTGTGGGTGCGGCAAACGCAAGCAACGATTATTATAAATATGAAACCGGCAGCCAGTATGGTTTCACACCTTTGGCAAATTCTGCTGATGCAGGTAACTATGTCCTTACAACAGATTGGTCAAAAGCTGATTCAACAACTCAAACTGGCAATGCTGCAACAACCATGCATTATGCACAATACAATGCAAGTTATTATCCAAGTTATCATCTCACATCTTCAACAACTGTTCTTTTCCCAGCAGGCACAAAACTTCAACAACACTCGCCATCTTCTTCAATTTATTGTCCAGCATTCTATTTTATGGCAAATGAAACAAATGAAGGAACCACATTCACCGGTCCATACATTCATATTTATGAAAGACCAAGCACTTATTATAATGAAGAAACAAAAGAAGACGAACCTATAACTTTGTATTATTACTATGTGCCTGAAATAACATCAAGTGGGGAAATAGTATTCAAAGAGAGCAAAATCATTGAGCCACTTTATAACACCAGCGAATGGACAGCATTAAAAAACAATGTGCAATCAAGTGAATGTTGGATAACATTAAACTCTCTAGCAACTTATAAAGCATACTATGCTGGTGGCAGTAAATGTGATTTCCCAACAAAGGATAATTTTAATAATCCAAGTTTTGCATATACCTTTCAAACACAGATGGCAAGATTTTCAGCACTAAATCATATTATAAACTTTCAGAAGATTACAGCACATTTAAACTGCTTAATATTCAAATTGCAGACGACGCTGCAAAGATTGCACAAATTCCATTCCCAGATAAAGAACCTTATGATTCAATCGCGCCGGATATTGATGATGATATCATTTCTGGTGACACAGTGGCAGTTTGGAAAAGCGGCGAAAGCATCACCCTTAATGGCACAACCTATGCGCCAATGGACGGCGAATACAGCATTATGCGCGGCACCTACACTTATACCCAAGAATTTGCCGACACAGGCAAAGCCGTTTGGTTTGCAACATGGACAGGCGCAGGCAATGAAAGAATGTATGCAATCCTGCACTGGCAAAAAGACACAAACATTCTTATGTATCTTGTTCCGCAAAGCGGCGATGTGTATATCCAAGGATATATCTTTGAAAGTGCAGAGCCATACACCGATGGCATGACATTCACATCCGGAAATATAACCTATACAATTTTCCAATACAAACCTGCAAGCACGACTGAATAAACACAAACGAATAAATTTAAACAACTTACAATCACACACAATTTTTGGCTTTGAGAAGGAGAAAAAAATGAAAAAAATCTTTGGGACAATTTTATGTGTTATGCTTGGCTTTTGTGGGCTGGCTTTTTCGGCATGCACGCCAAACTATGACAATGTTTCAATGTCCCTAAGCACAAACAAAATTGAAATGGCTGTGGGCGAAACGCAAACATTCAATTTGCAGTTTGAAAACGCACCAAATTCTTTCAGCACTGATGTGCATCTTGGCAATGTGAACAGTCTTTTCAGCGTTGTTTCAAGTGTGCCGGAAGATAACAAAGTTTTCTTTGAAATCAAGGCCATAAAAACGGGCAAAACCACTGTGCAAGTTCTCAGTTATGAAGCCGGAAAAACCGCAACATTTGATGTTGAAGTGTTTGAACCTGCCACCAGTTTTGAAGCCAAGACTGGGCTTTATATCGTGGCAGAAAATGGCAACCGTGTGACACTTGCAAATCAATCATATTTCAATTTTCTTCCCGCAAATTGCAAAGCGCCGCAAATGCAATTCATGTATAATGATCGCGAAGTTGCCGCCCTTGTGGTTGAAGCAGATCAAAATGGCAAAAACTTTGTGAAACTTCAAAATCCGGATGGTGAAAACCTTACCGATGCAAATGGCGGGGATATCAAATTTGCACAGGGCGAGATAATTCTTTCGGCAACCCCGCTGGATTACACCACCGGTGCGCCAATGACATCAATGCCCGGGCAAGAAGTGCAAATCCAAATTGTGCCACAAATTGAAACGGGTGACATTCGTCTTCTTCGCAAAGGTGGAATCCTTTCAAGTGCAACAAAATATTATGACGAAGCAAACAAATTTGTGGTTGGTAATGACGATGTTGTCACAATCATAAAAAACAAAATCTCAGATTCATATCTTGTGTTTGAGGTTGAATGTGATACGCCTGATGTGCAAATGTCAATTTCATCAAACATTTGCGAATGCACAGAAATTGCACCAAACAATATTGCAGAGCTTGAAGGATATGCCTCATCGCATTCAAACAGCAAGTTTTTCAGCGTGCAAGGCACAAGTGTGGGCACCGATAAAATCAAAATCACTTTACGCTATACATCAAACACAACATTTGGGCAAACAACCTATGAAAAACAACTTTCGTTTGATGTGGTTGTGATCACATCGCCATATCAAATCAATGCGAACAATATTGCCGAGTGGCTCGAGCCCGTTGCAATCTATGACAACACACAAACGCCTTATGCAATCTTTGTGAATGTGCTTGATAAACTTTCAAGTTTTGAAAGCGTGAAAGTTTCACTTGCAACAAAAAATCTTGCGGGGGATTTGCTTGAAAGTGATGAATATTTTGAATATTTGAATATCACATATAAAAACCAAACAAAAACCGCGGCGTTTGAAATTCCATTCACCGATTTTGCAAACAACACAAGCATCCTTCCAATCAACATTTTGGCGCAAAATGTGTTTGCGCAACCAATCTTTGTTGTGCTGACGGTTCAACCGCTTCAAATTGAAGGTGCAGCGCCAATTGCGGCAGATGTGCAAACCATTGTGCCTGTGCAAATCAAGGAAGGGATTAAAAGTTTCACTCTTGCAGATCAATATACAATTCAACAAGGCGGCTTGACGCTTCCAAAAACGCTTTATCTTGATGTGGATGGCGGCGCAAAAGTGTTTGATGGTTTTGAAATCATCAACCTTGAAAGTGTTGAACTTGCAGATTTTGATATTGAATACAAAACCGGCGATGAAAGCATTTTGAAAATCACGCAAATCACAGAACATGGCGCCCGCACCAAAAAGCTTGAGCTTGTGCCACACAAAACCGGCTTTGTGCAAGTGCGCATCACCGCTCAAGATGGCTTCTTTGCAGATTTGGAATTCCAGGTTGTCAAATCCCTTTCAGGTGCAACACTTTCTGTGAATCCAAGTGAAGATATCACCCAAACAACTGCAGACGCAAATGGCAATATTGCCGAACTTCAAGTGGCATACACGGGCGAAAACACACTTATGTTTGCAATCACAAAGAAAGAAAGCGATGCAACACTTTTTGCCTTGCAAAGCCAGGTTGATAAAACACAAATTGCAGATGTTGCAAAGGTGCAAAATGGCATCATCACTGTGCGCGTTTTGGATATGACGCAAGATGATGAGTTTGCAACCCTTTCAATATCACTTGCAAAGAAAGAGGTTTCAGAAAACTTTGAAATCATTGACACTCAAAATCCCGAAAACAACATAACATTCACTGTGAAAATTTATGTTTATTGCCCAATTGAAAGTTTGCAATTTGTGCAGACTAAACAGGACGATGCCGGCAAACCTGTGGAAACAGAAATATCCGGCTTTGCCCTGAATCGATTGGGGGATGTGGGATACAAATATGACACCCTTGCAAAAGCCCAATGTGATTTTCGCGTTACATTAACCAACGGCGATGTGATTGAAAATGTGTTCAGTGAATATGATGGCGCAATCAGCGTTATGACATCATATGGCGCGCTGATCAGCCGCGGCGAAAATTTCTTTATCAATCAGTTTGGTGATTTTGCAATTTCAGGCAACACACTTTTGTTCAATTGCAATTATGATGCTGCCTTGACAGGCACATTCGTGTTCACAATCACTCTGACGCATCACAATGTTTCGCACAGCGCAGCACTTTCAATCAATGTCAAAACATTCACCCCGCTTGAATATGTGGGTATAACCAACTATCAAGAAACACTTTATCTTTCAGGCACAAATGATAATTTCACATTCTTCACATATATGGATCCACTTGCCGATATCCAAAAATTTGATGTTGTGTTTGTGCCAAGTGCGCCGCAATATGCAAATTTGGTGAATGTCAGTGTGAATGGCGATTGCAGTCAAGTTTACGTTCAGCACAACAGCACCGTTGCAAACGGAAGCGGAACGCTTTACTTTGTGCCACGCACAATGTTTGCAGAGGGGGATACTTTCCCAACAGATCGTGTGCAAAAGGTGAAAGTTGTCTATTCAGATGGCACGGATGAGGCATTTCCAGAACTTATCAGCACAGCCCAAGAGTTTATGACAGCAATCACCCAAACGCACACCGCCGCAAAACATTATTTGATTATCTCAAGCATAGACCTTGCGGGATACACTTTTGAAAATGTCAAACCGCTTGCTGGCTCAATCAGTGGCGGCAACGCAAACGCAAAACTTGTGAATGTCAATCTTCAAATCACCGACAAAAATGCCCAAAGCGGCATCAACAATTTTGGGCTTTTCCCAAGCATTTTGGCGGGCGCAAAACTTAATGACCTTGTGATTGAAGGAAGCATCAATGTTGCCATTGAAAACCTTGGCGAAAACAAAACATACAACATTGGGCTTGTGGCGGGCGAAAATTTGGGCGAGCTAAATAATATCAGTGTGCGCCTTGAAAATTCAAATGTTGCGCTTGAAGACAATGCAACATCAAACAAAATCTTTGTTGGTGGCATTGTTGGCACAAACAGTGGCACAATTCAAAATGGTCACAACACTCATGCAAACAAAAGTGCCCAAATGTTCAATTTTAAAAACACAATTTTCAATTTGACATCAATCACCACAATTGGGGCGTTTGAAGCATCTTATGCGGGCAAATCTGTTGAAAACGGCTTTGGCGGCGTTGTGGGCAAAAACCTTGGCACAATCACGCGCGCAGAAAATCAAAAATCAATTTTTAACAATAACAACTATACGCAAATCATTAATATCTCAAGTGTTGGTTTTGCGCAAACAGGTGGCGTTGTTGGGCAAAATGGTGCAGCAGATAATGCAACCGCATGCATTCAAAATCAGGCCATCAGCGGCACAATCAGCGCCATTGCCAATAATGGTTCAGGCGGGCAAAATGTTGGCGGCGTTGCGGGGGCAAACTTTGCAATCATCACAGCCGCAACAATGCGCGCGCAAATCAGCGCAGTTGATTTTGTTGGTGGCATTGTTGGTCTTGACAACGCCCCACAAAATGCACAAAACAATAAAGTTCAAGCGGCAAAGGCATTTAATGTCAAACCGCTTCTCACCGCCATTTCAAGCGGTGGAAACATTGGTGCATTTTGTGGCAATGTTTTGGCAGACAATGCATATCTTGCAAACGGCAATGTTGCACAATGCTTTTTTGAAATTGATCTTGCACAAAAGCGTGCACCAATGCTTTATCACTTCCTTAACGGGGCGTATCAAATGGCATCAAAGGGTGCATTTATTGAAACCACTGATGCAATTGCCATAACAGGCATAACTGAAACCTCAACAGCCCAAAAATTTGACAAGGTTGTTGGTGTTGGTGCAAATCAACTTGCCAATATGTTCATATTTGTGGCGGAAAACCCACAAGAGCAATCCCTTGTGAACCACTTGAATACAAACCGTGATATCCCGTTTGTGTTTGCCCAGGCCGACAGCATCATCATCACTTCGCTTTCACCTGAAATCCTGAGTATTGATGGCTTTGGAAAAATCACGCTTTATAAAACCGGTGTTGCAACATTGCAAATTCAAAGTGTGCTTGACACCAGCATCACAAACAAAGTTTTCATAAATGTTTCAACCGCGTTTGATGCCATGAAAATTCAAACCCTTTCGGGTGATGAAATTGCAAGTGGTGCATTCATAAATGTGTTTAATCACAGCCCTGCATCAATCAAATTTTCATTCACTGCACAAAGCATCCTTGCAGCGGGAGATATGGGGCAAATTGTTGAAGTGCAGTTTGCAAATGCATCTGAACCAACGGTGAATATTCAATATGAAGTTTCGGATTATTATTATACAACCGCACAAAAATACGGCAATATGATTATCTTCACAAGCACAAATCAAACGCTTGGCACAAATCATTTAAACAGCGTTTCTTTCACCCCAAGTTTTGAGGTTTCATTCATTGCAAACGGTTCAAATATTTCTGCCACAATGACAAATTTTGATACAATAAGCCAAAATATTGGCGGTGTGGAAATTGATGTTCTTTCAAAACTTGGCACACAAAGCATTTCATCAAATTTTGCAGATGCCAGTGTTGAACCCGTGGACGACCTTAACCTTGAAATTATTCAAATCACCGATTTTGAAGATGACACCCTTGATTTTGCAGCGGTGAAGATAACAGACAATATTGGTGGACCGCAAGATTATTTCAAAATCAAAAGCCAACAAAAAACACAAACCTTTAACCCACAAACAAACACATATCAAAATGTTTATGCCCTGAAAATTGCTTTTGATTATAACAAATATTCAAGTGGTTATGAAGGTGTTTACTATCTTTCATTCACTGCGCAAAATGGAAAAAGTTTGACAATCATCGCAAACCTTGCAACCCAAAACATCGAAAGTGTTTCCCTGAAAAATTATTATGACATTGACACCACATATCAAATTGGTGGCAAAGAAAGCAATCAAGTTTCAAGCGGTGATTATAATCTTATGGAAGTCAACCTTTATCCATATTTTGCAGATTATGATTATATCGTCATCAAAAACCATGAAGAAAACTATGACAAAAACAATGTGCTTTTGATGCAGGTGATGATGCTTGACACCCAAAACAATTTTGTGCTTTTGCCGGGTGTGGAATATCTTCCTGATGGCATTGTGATTTCAAAAGATGTCATGACATCGCAAAAACTTTTGGGTGCAGATGTTGCACGGCTGTTTGTGCGATACACAACCGTTTCAAAAGCCACCGTTGACACACAAGCAAAAATTGTGGTTTCAACATATAAATCACCAAATCAAACCCCAATCACAGAAAACATTTTGCCACTGAATGTTGTGGTGAAAGACAGCGTGTTCTTCACAATTGATGCACGCGAAGATGCAGATGAATATTATCTTGCCCGCGGCCTTACATATGATCTTTCATTAAACATCTATGGCTTCACGGAAGATCAAGTGAAAATTGAAATCACGCATGAAGGCATTGCAACCACCGCTGCACGTGTGCAAAAAATTGACGGGCAATATCAACTTGTTATTGCAAAAAACATCACCTATACCTCTGCAAGTCAAAATCAACAGGGCTTTGCGGTTGAAATCACCACTTATGCAGAAAACATTGTGGACGGCATCAGATATCAAAGTGGACGTTCAACCATGAAAATCATTATTGTTGATTTTGTGATTTTGCAACAAAATTTGGGTGCATACAATGCAAATGAACCACTTTCAAATTTTGATAAATCAACTCTTATTTCCGGTGCAACCGGTGCAACTGTTGGGCTTGCTGTTGGCAACCCATTTGCCCTTGCAAATGAATTTGTGTTTGGGCAAACAATTGAATTTGATGAAACAAACGATGAAATTTTCAACCGCGTTCAAAACTTTGAAGATTCACTTTCGCAAAACGGGGGCTGGACAATCACAGCGGTGGATATGGCAGACGAAGTGCTTGGCAAGTTTGTGCAAAGTTTGCAAATCACAAGCCAAACAAATTTAACAAGCAATTATCTGAGAATTGCCGGCCACACAATCACACCACTTCGCATTAATGAATGTGAAAACACAAAATATTATCTTTCATATCAAGGGGCATATCATTATCAACTTGGCCAAGCGGTGTTTGGGCAAAACGCAAATGCATTTGATGTTTCAACCGATTTTGTTTTGGATGTTTATCCAAATTCAAGTTTGGAAAATGCCATCCCTGTGAATAATGTGCAAGAATTTTTGGCAATGAGTGATAACGCGCATTATATCCTTATGGAAGACATCACGTTGCCAACAAACTTTGCACCGCTTGAAACCGCAATTGCAAGTTTTGATGGCAATGGCCACACAATCGCTTTGCCGGCAAATCTTTTGTTTGAAGAAGGCGATCGCTTTGGTTTATTTGCCACACTTAATGAAGGTGCTGTGCTGAAAAACATCACGCTTTCTGTGCCAAGTATTACCACAATCATTATTTCAAATAATGAAGCCACAATTGCTTTTGGTGCGCTGGTGGGCGAAAACAATGGCATCATCACAAACTGCAAAATTGTTGGTGGCGCGTTTGCACAGCTTTCTGTGTCACTTCCAAATCAAAGTGAAAATGCCCCTGAAAATTATGTTGCCGGTCTTGTGGGGATCAACAATGGATTTATCACAAACAGTTTTGTTTCTGTGGATATGTCTGCGGCGGCAAATGTTTCGGGCTTTGTGGGCATCAATAATGGCAAAGTTTCATCAAGCTTTGTGCGTGAAAGCATGATTGTCAACAAAAGTTCAAACTCATCACACAAAACCGCGGGTTTTGCAATCACAAATGGCTCTTCCGCAAATTCAAATGCGGCAATAAGTGGTTGTTATGTTGCGGGGGCAACTTCCACCACCAGCATATATTCTAAAACCCCAACAAAATCAATCAGCAGTATGCCAAGCGTTGCGGGATTTGTGTATTCAAACTTCAATTCAATTCAAGATTGTTATTCAGACATCTTGATAAACGCAAGTTCAATTTGTGCGGGCTTTGTAAAAGAAAACAGTGGGCATATCGCGCGCGCCTATACAACATCAACATTCTCTATTCCTGGCCAAGTAACATACATCTTTGTGCAATCAAATCGTATTGATGGTGGCACGGTTGGAACTTATGAAGATTGCTTCTTCCTTGTGGGCAATGTCAATGCCCAAGCAAACAAACAGCTTTTCATCGATGGCTTAACTGCCTTAAACGACACAGATTTTGCAAATGCATCAAATTTTGAAAATTTTGCAATTTCATCAAACATCAACAAAACAGAAGGTGTGTGGTTTTGGCCTGCAAAAGGTGTTGAAAGTGAATTTAAAACCCTCACCGCAAA
Source organism: Clostridia bacterium (assembly GCA_017503445.1). Classification (GTDB taxonomy): domain Bacteria; phylum Bacillota; class Clostridia; order Christensenellales; family UBA1242; genus UBA5489. The sequence continues at coordinate 4,282 of JAFVTB010000065.1, read as the reverse complement.
CCTTTCATTCACATTTGGACGTCCAGAACTTGTTGCGGCAAACCTTTTGGCAAACACGCAAAAAGTTTTGGATGCAGAAAACACCACCACAAGCCCCGAAACCGGCGAAACAATTTATTCTTATATTGAAACCAAAGCCGCGGCGGGAAGTGTGTATAACCCAATCCTTATCCACAGCGCAGAAACCTTTGAAAGTTATTTAAACGGCAATGCAATTGAAAATGTTGTTTCCGCAAACTTCCGGATTATCAGTGATATCGATTATCGCGATTCTGTGAATATCAGCCAAACCCACAAACTGAAAATTTTGGGCACAATTGAAGGCAACAATATGGAAATTTCCGGTTTTTCAATTGACACGCGCGAAAAAGCCGATGCAAAAGGCCTGTTCAGCCAAATTGGCCAAAGCGGTGTTGTGAAAAATCTTGTGCTTTCGCCATACTATCTTAACACACCAAATGCCAAAGCCGCCGGCACTCTTGCCGGTGCCCTTACCAGCGGCAAAGTGTTCAACATCTTGTGTGATGGGTTCAGCGCCCAAAGCGATGGTGTGAAGGTTGTTGGCCAAAATGCAGTTGGTGGTGTGATTGGCATCGCAAGCGGCAGCTTCAAAATGCAAAACATCACATCAAGTGTTTCTGCAAATGCAAGCTTTTCAAGCGCGCTTTCAAAGAAACAGTTCACACTTTTCCAAACTGCATCAAATCTTGAAAATGTTTCTTGTGCAGGCGGCGTTGTTGGCATTGCGCACAGCGGCGGAAAAATTGTGGGCGCCAAGTTTGAAAACAATGGCTCTGCAATTGCAGAAGTTTGTGGCCTTGTGTTTGGTGTGATTGGCAAAAATGTTGAAGTGAAAAATATTGTGCAAGAAGTCACCGAAAATCATTCAATCACCCCGTTGGTTTATGGTGGTGTGATTGCGGGCATGATTTCTGGCACACTTCAAAACATTCATGTGCTTGGCGAAACAGCCCCAGACTTTATCAAAAAAGCCGACACATCTGCCACATCGGCAATTGCCGCCGGCGGCATTTGTGGATTGCTTTGTGGTGGCACAATCCAAAATGCAAACATTGAAATCAACCTTGTTTGGAACATTATTGCCCCACAAAACATTGGTGGCGTTGCGGGTGATATGATTGGTGGCAACATCACCGCCGTGCAATTTGATGGCAATATTTTGGCAAACGCATCAAACAACGCATATAACATCACATCAATTTCTGTTGGTGGCATTGTTGGGCGCCTTGCCGGCACAATTGCCGCACAAACCCAAAGTTCAATCACGCCAACAAACGCAAAAATTGCATTTGTTGTAACGCAAGGAAAAATCAACTTGAACCTTGTGAATGTGATGATGATTTATGCAGGTGGCGCAGTTGGCCAAGTGGTTATGGTTTATGATGCAGCAGACACGCGCGCCCAGCAAGATGGCACACAAACAATTTTCAAAACCCTTCCACGCGCAACGCACACACTTGTGGGCGTGCAAAACAATATGGATATTGAAACCACCTGCACAATTTATGGTGGTGTGCTGACAACATATGTTGGCGGCCTTGTTGGTGCAACGTTTGCAGACAACACAAAACTTTATGCGGGCGAAATTGTGATATTTGACAAAGCCACAGAAAACGCCCTTTTGGGCAATTATCAATCTTTGGCAAATGGCAAAATCAATGTTTCTGTGGTGGATAACAAATCATCTGCACAACTTGTCACATGGTTTGGTGGCATTTTGGGCTATGGCAATGCGGTCAGCAGCCACACAACCCTTATTGGCAAATATGATTACAAAAACAAACCATGGGGCGTGCTTTTGGAAACATCTCAAACCCCTGCAAATAAAACCTCACCAGAATATGCTGGCAAGTGGGAAGACGAAGATTGCACAGTGCGTGCAGAGTTTTTGAAGACAGAATATATCACCTTGCCCGCACAAACAGGCAATATTCAAACCCGATACACAGAAAACGCCTTAATTTAATAGCATTTTTATCTTTGATTGTATTATAATAACAAAAAGTGGAGAAAAATGAAAAAATCAATAATCGTTCAGTCAATCATCACAATGTTCTTAATCATCGCAATTGCGGGCTTTGGCGTGTATGCGTTGATAATCAGTAATTCTGATCGTAAATCACAAGTGGAGATTGATGTTAAAGACCAAAGCATTAACATTGGCATAAATGGTGAAGCCAGCTGGGGCGACGATGCCGATAAATTTGAAACCCAAACCGGCCCCAGCGGCATCATAACGCAAGTTTGGGGGCTTAAAGATTTGCGCTTAACTCAGCAAAGCGCCACCACCCCAGAAACTATCAAACTTAAGATGCACAACTTTAACAAGGATAACTTGTATGATTTCACGGTGAAAATTGAAGGTGTTGCGTATGATGAACACTCAAGGTTTAAATCAGAAGTGATTTTGCTTTGTGATGACACCGCTGTTGAAAGCAAAGTTATCACAAAAGATCAACCTTTGTTTGAAAAAACATTCTCTGGTTCAACAGAAAACTTTGAATTTGTGTTCAAATACACCCTTGTCACACTCAACAGCAGTTTCAAAGTCAGCCAAGATATCAAAATCACCCTCACCACGCAATGGAGCGCGCAATGATTAAGTTTGGCACAAGTGGTTTTCGCGGCGTGATTGCTCAAAATTTCACAAAAGAAAATGTTCAAAAGGTGGCTTTTGCGCTTGCAAAAACTCATAAAAGCGAAGGGACAATCCCTTTGGGCTTTGATAATCGTTTTATGGGTTGCCATTTTGCAAAATGGGTGGCCGAGGTGCTGGTGGCATATGGTTTTAAGGTGAAGTTTTTTGAAACAAGTGTGCCATCACCGCTTATTGCGTTTGAAACTGCAAACAATCCTTTTGGCATCATGATCACCGCAAGTCACAATCCATATTATTACAACGGTATCAAACTTTTCAAAATCGGCGGGCGCGAATTCACCGCCGAAGAAAACGCCCGCCTTGAAAAGATTGCAAACCGCGCAAAAAAAATCAAAACACTTGATTTTGATGTTGCAAAAAAATCGCGGCAAATCGTTTGCACAAAATCCTTAAGTGCATATCAAAATGCAGTGCTTAAAAATGTTGATAAATCGGCATTAAAAGCCATTCAAAAACCTTTCATAATCAATGCCATGGGCGGCAGCAGCGCACAATGTTTAAATGATCTAATTTCAAAACTTGGGGCAAACGCAAAGGTTATCAATGCCCATGTCAACCCAAATTTTGGCTTTGGCTTGCCTGCGCCATATCAAGGCAATCTTGGTGATCAAATGGCTGAAATCAAGGCACAAAAAGCGGGTTTTGGCTTTGCTTTGGACGGTGATGGCGATCGCGTAAGCTTCCTTGATGAAAATGGCAAATTCTATGATTGCAATTATATTGCTGCGCTTGTATATGACAATCTTTGTCAAAAGGGTGCACCTTGCGATTTCGTTAAGAACTGTGCAATGACGGGGCTGATTGATAAAATCGCCGCCGCGCACAATCAAAAGGTGATCATCGCAAAAACGGGCTTTAAGCACACCGCCCAAAAAATGCTTGAAAACCCAAATGCCTTTTTGGGCGCTGAAAGCAACGGGATTGCATTTGCAAATCATTTGCTTTTCAAAGATGGCATTTTTGCGGGGCTGAAAATTGCGGGCATAATCGCGCAAAATCAAAGGCCACTTTCAAAGCAAATCCAGGCGTTGAAAAAGAAATATAATTACCCTTGTGAAGTGCTGGAGTTCGCTTATCCGCACACCGACAGCCAGCGCGCTTTTATCCAAAAAACCCTTTTTGAAGAAAAACGCTTGCCAAAATCACTTGGGCTGAAGGTTGAAAGTGTCTCCTATGATGATGGGCTGAAAATCACCTACGAAAATGGCTATAGGGGCGTGCTTCGCTTCAGTGGCAATGAAAATGTTATTCGCCTGTTTGCAGAAATGCCAACGCAAGAAATGGCGGAAAAAATGATTGCGGAATATGAAAAGCTTATCCGCCTTAAAACCCGCCAAGAATAATAAAAAAATGATACTTCGCGTATCATTTTTTTAAAGGTATTCCGTCAGTTCGGCTTTAAGGGCTTCTGGGGTGGTGAATAAGATGCCTTGATATCCCATTTTTATCATTGGGTCAAGGTTTTTTTTGCGGTCATCAATCATAAAAATTTGGTCAAATTTTTCATCAAACTTGGCAATGGCTTTTTGGTATATTTCCGGGTTTGGTTTTGCAATTTTTTCTTGATATGAAATCACCACAATGTCCGCATAATCCAAAAGT
>JAFVTB010000064.1 GCA_017503445.1 Clostridia bacterium | reverse complement strand
CCATCATCACAACGCGCACCATGCCACCACCAACAACGCTTTCAAACTCCTGCGCTTGAAGTTCAGCTTTGGCACGTTCCATATCCGCCTGCATTTTTTGGGCTTGCTTCATAAGTTGCCCAAGGTTGGCGCCACCGAAGCCACCGTTAAATCCACCTCTGTAATTCATTTTTTCTCTCCTTTTTCCACCTTGATTTCAAGGCCTAGACTTTTCAATTTTTCAATATCTTGTTTTTGCAGTTCCGAAGTTTTCAGTTTGCGGTTCACCACCAATTTACAAGTTATTCCCTGCCACGCAAGGGCATCTTCAATAATTTTTGTATTTTCTGGCGCTGTCAAGATTTTTTCAATATACGCATCATCGGTTGTGATAACAAATTTATCCTCCGCCAGGTCCGTATCAATAATATCTCCACACGCGATTTGCAAGGCAATGTGCTTTTTTTCTTTCAAAAACAGCACAACCTTGCCCCAAATTGTTTTTGCAGACTGTGGGTGAAAAACATCATTCCGCGCAATCAGTTTTTTTTTACGCCACCACCAAGTTCCGTTATGCAATTCACCACCGCGGTTTCCACCAAAAGTTTTGGCGAAAGCGCATATCTAAGTTCCGCCTCAATCGCGCCAAAGATTTTCATGGCAAGCATTAAATCACTTTCTTTAAGTGTTTGACTTTGCGCCAAAAACTTTTCAAAAATGTTCTCTGGCAAATTTAAAATGTCATTTGGCGCCTGACAAGTTTTGATTACCAAAAGATTTCTGCAATGCACCGAAAGGTCCTTGGCAAAAACACTCATATTTTTGCCCGCACGATATGCTTTGTCGATAATTTCAAGGCAAGCGCCAAGGTTTTTTGAAAACATTGCATTGGTCAAATCAATATATGTTTGATTATCATTTAAACTTAAAATTTCAAGCACCTTATCCAGTGTGATATGGTTGCCGCAATAAGCAGTTATACTGTCCGCGACGGAAAGCGTGTCACGCACACTGCCTTCACCGGCACTTGCAATCACCTTAATGGCTTCTTCTTCATAAGTTATTCCTTCATTTTTGAAAACAAATTTCAAATGGTTTGAAAGGTCCTCCACCGAAACAAGTTCAAAATCAAAGCGCACACAGCGCGAAAGAATTGTTGCAGGAAGTTTATGCGGCTCTGTGGTTGCCAAGATGAAAATGATATGGGCAGGCGGCTCTTCAAGCGTTTTCAAAAGTGCGTTATATGCGCTGTCTGTCAGCATATGCACTTCATCGATGATATAAATCTTATATTTGCCACAAGTTGGCATAAATTTGACATTTTCCCGAAGTTCACGAATTTCATCAACGCGGTTGTTTGATGCGGCATCAATTTCGATGATATCCATATCGCTTGCGCTGTTTATACAAACATCACACTTGCCACATGGCGAGCCATTTTGCGCATTTTGGCAATTTATTGCCCGCGCAAAAATCTTGGCGGTTGAGGTTTTACCTGTGCCACGACTGCCGCAAAAAAGATAGGCATGAACAATCTTGCCCGCAGCAATCTGATTTGCAAGTGTGCTGGTGATATGAT
>JAFVTB010000063.1 GCA_017503445.1 Clostridia bacterium | reverse complement strand
CACACAAATTACGGGATCATCTTCTTGGGGGTAAATCAATCTATCTGCACCCTCCCATTTGTCTTCTTGATATTCCATTCTATTTTCAGTTAATACATTTGCCTTTGTTGGGTTCATTGGCGCCAACAACACACCGCAAAGAACCCCGACGCCCATAAAAAGTGCAAGCCCACTTGCGGCAATGACTTTAAAAACGCGGGGTTTTCTTAGAAAACTAACATTTTTTATAGATTTTTTTGTGTTTTTGCAAAAATTGTTGCCAAGATATGTATCATTTTGGGCACTTTGTGGCATACTTTTGATAAGCGAAGTGCCTTTTTCTTGCTGATTTTCGTTAAAATCTTTCATTTTCTCCCCCAAAAGTACAAGATACTTGTACTTTTGGTTAAATAATACAAGAAGATTGTACACTTTGTCAAGTGAAAAAATGGAATATCAAGAAAAACTTAAAAAAAATTTGAAATTCTTTCGAAAACAAATGGGTTTAACACAGGAACAGCTGGCGATTCAGTTGCACGGCCACAAAAGTTTGGTGTCAAACTATGAAAACGGCCACAGTGTTCCTGATATTTTCACCTTGATATTCCTTGCAGATTTGTTTGATATTTCCCTTGATGAACTTGTTGGCCGCCGCGCATTTGCATAAAAAAACACCCGTTTGGGTGTTTTTGTTATTTAAGCACAGCTTTAATACGGCGAACGCCGGCGCTTGAGCTTTCTTCTTTTTGGATTTTAAATGTGCCAAGGTCTTTGGTGTTTTCCACATGTGGGCCGCCGCAAATTTCTTTGCTGAAGCCGCCGATTGTGAAAACGGAAACCTTATCGCCATAGCGGCTTTCAAAAAGCCCAATTGCGCCCGCGGCCTTGGCTTCTTCAACGGTCATTTCTTCGCGCACAACAGGCACAGCGGCGGCAATGATTTCATTGACATAATCTTCAACCGCTTTGATTTCTTCCGGAAGCATTTTGCGTTCAAAATTGAAATCGAAACGCAGGCGTTCTGGGGTGATATTGCTGCCCTTTTGATTGACATGCGTGCCAAGAACTTTCTTTAAGCCCGCGTGCAAAAGATGGGTTGCGGTGTGCAGTCGCGTGGTTTCTTCGGTTTCTTCCGCAAGCCCGCACTTAAACACTTTGCCGGTGTTGCCCTTGCTGGCCTCGCGGTGTTTGGCAAAGAGCTCATTAAAGCCATTTTCATCAACTTTAAGCCCTTTTTCTTCGGCAAGTTCACGCGTCATTTCAAACGGGAAGCCGAAAGTGTCATACAATTTAAACACAAGTTCTGGCGCAAGGAAGCCATCAACAATGTTTTGTGGTTTTGAAACAAAATCCGCAAACACCTTAATGCCTTGGGCAAGCAGTTTTTCAAACTTTTGGCTTTCGGCAAGCACCGCATCCACAATCTGTGCGTGGGTGAAATTCCAATCTGGCGCGATATCGCAAGCAATCAAATTTTCAATGGTTTTTTGCGTAACTTCCGCCAAAAGGTTTGCGTTGCCCTGAACTTCGCGAATATGGCGCATTGCGCGGCGAAGCAAACGGCGAAGAACATATCCCCTGCCCACATTGCTTGGCAAAACGCCGGCGTTCAAAATCAGCACACTGGTTTTGAGGTGGTCGGCAATAATGCGAAGTGAAACATCGTTTGGGGCGGCGCAGTTGTTGCGCACAAAGTCAATGATTGGCGCATACACTTCGGTTTCATAAACGCTGTCCAAGCCATTAAGGGTCATCACAAGGCGTTCAATGCCGCTGCCCGTATCCACACTGTTGAACGGAAGCGGAAGATATTTGCCATCAGCGGTTTGAAGATATTGCATAAACACGCCCACATTCCAAATTTCAATATAGCGTTTTTTGTCATCAAACACGCCGGTTTCTTCATAAGATTTTGAATATTTATCGCCCGTGTCAAAGAACACTTCTGTGCATGGGCCGCAAGGACCTTCGCCATCACCCATACGCCAAAAATTGTCTTCAAACCCGCATTTGATGATGTGGTTATCGGCAAAGCCAACCGCCTTCCAATGTGTGATGCTTTCTTCATCGGCGGGAATGCCGCGCGCCTCATCGCCAGAAAACACCGTTGCATACAATTTTTCTTTTGGAATTTTGAGTTCATTGACCAAAAGGTTTGTTGCAAAGCGGATTGCATCGTGCTTGAAGTAGTCGCCAACACTCCAGCTGCCCAGCATACAAAAACTTGACAAATGGTGGCGATCGCCAATGCTGTCGATATCATTTGTGCTAATGCAATGTTGAAGGTTGCACATACGCTTTGATTGTGGCACCGCTTCGCCCGTGAAAACCTTTTTGATTGGCGCCATACCCGCGTTGATGAACAAAAGACTGTCATCGTTTTCGGGAATAATTGAACTGCCCGAAATGATTTTATGATTGTTTTTTTCGAAAAAACTTAAAAACGAATTTTTTACTTCTTTTATTGTGTATTTCATAATGAATTTATTATATAATTATGAAAACTTATTGTCAAGATTTTGCGGAGAAATTAGCCACTTGCAAAAAATTCAATATAACCACTTGTATTTTTGGCGAAAATAATATATTATAAAGGTGTGGGACCGCGAAGCCGCGAATATTTGCATTCTTAGCGCAGGTGGGAAGCCCCGCTGGCGTTAGCGTTGGTTTCCGGCCGTGAAGCCACGGCGGGCATTAGGACAGCAGCGAAAATATTACGTTTTCTTTGCAAATTTTGTGATTGTTGTCCTAACAATATTGCGCAACCGCAACTTGCCTGCTGATTTTGCTTGCGCAAAAGCGGCGCGCGGCCGTTGGGCTGCTTCGCTCCCCTAAAACCCCGCTTCGCTGGGCGTTTTTGGGGGCCCCGATGACCTTTGGTTCCTTGTTGGTTCTTATTGGTTATCAAAAAAATTGAATATTTGCATCCTTAGCGCAGTTGGATAGAGCGTTGGTTTCCGGAACCAAAGGTCGGGGGTTCGAGCCCCTCAGGATGCACCATTAGGGAGATATTATATGAACAAATTAAACCAAAACGCAATCAAAATTATTGCAAATTATATTGCAAAAGAAAAAAACTTTTCCACAGAAGATGGAACGCTGCTGCGGATTTTTGCTGATGCAGTTAACAACATTGAAAACAACATTCCTGCCAATATTTCACCAAGGGCGCTTGTGAAAGAATCGCAAGACCTGATGCACGAACTTCTTTTAAGAATTGCCAAAGAAGCCAAAGACAAAAAAAACCACAATGTGCTTTTGTCGCTTTGCCAAACACAAAACACAAAACAATTTTTCAATCCATATTTGTTTGCAGAGTTGGAAAATTCTGCAAACCGCTTTGATAATCCTGAAATGATGCTTGCGCTTGATAATTGCCAACATCATTTTGCTGATGACCGCAAATTGCAGGCGCATCTTAAAAAATTTTTGGAAACTGGCGCAACCCTTGACGATGCACAAGAAATTTTGTTTAATTTTGAACTTCAACCAAACAAAAAGGGCATTATTGTTGCCAAAGAAACAGCCGCAAACCTTGAAAACTTGGGCGCGGCAGAAACCGCACATATTTTGAAGGCACAAAACCGCCACACCAAACCGCAAACCAAAGATATTATTGAAGCCAAAGAAGTTTTTGCATCAACCATTATTGATGCAGATGCACATCTTCAAACGCCGGCTGAGCAAAACAGGCGGGTTTATGGGCGCAGAATGAATTCCGGCAAAGCCACACCACAGCCCACGCCAAAAGTGAATCAACACATTGCAAACCGTGCACCAAGAAAACCCGCCGCGCCAATTATTGATGCCGACAAGCTTCAGCAAGATAAATTTGAAATTCCGCAAGGGGAAAAATCGCCGCTTATTGTTGCAAAAGAAGATAAAAGATACACAAGCGCCGTTAGACAATATGGCACAGAAATAGCAAGCAAAGAACCAAAGCCACATTTGTTTACACAACACGAATTGTTTGAATAAAAAAGCCACAAATTGTGGTTTTTTTTATTTAATAATTTTTTATATAAAAAATAATTTTATAAAAAAATAATAAAAAAAATATTGTTTTATTAAAAAAAACAATAATTTTTTATTTAAAAAAATAAATTTTTAAAAATTATTTTTTGTTATTTAAAAACTGAAGCTTGTTTTTTATGCGATAAAGGGCGTTATCAATGGCCTTGTAGGTGTTGTTTGTGAGGTCTGCAATTTGCCCACATTTGAAGCCATCAAGATAATAATTTAAAATTGTGTATTCAAACGGCGAAAGCGATTTTTTGATGTTTTCAATCATTTCATCATACGCCTCTTGGTGCAGCATATCCTGCTCGGGCGATTGTTGAAAAGACGGCAGATAAATCATTTTTTCGCCTTCCGCCGCATTTTCGGCATTGATGAAAACAACGCCATTTTTGCTGCTGAATGAAAGCGCTGTGTTAAGCGCCACATTTTTTTGGCGATTTGCCGCTTTGACTGCGCTTTGAATCTGGCGTTTTATGCAAAGATAGGCAAATGATTTAAAGGAACTTCCGCTTTGGGCATCAAAACTTTGGCATGCCTTGTAAAGCCCAATCATTCCTTCTTGGATTAAATCTTCCTGTTCAGCACCCAACAAGAAATATCTGCGGGCAATGCTGGTGACCAAATTTTTGTATTTTGAAAACAAAAAATCCAGCGCGCCCCCTTGGCCACGCTGAAAATCCTGCAAAATCTTCAAGTCTTCTGCATTTTCCAAAACATTTTCCCCCATCAAATTGTGCGTTGACGCGCGATTTCATAAAGTGCGATGCCGGTGGCAACACTGGCGTTCAAACTGTTCACTTGTCCGTGCATTGGCAACGTGATGATTTCGTCACAGTTTTTCTTGACAAGCTGCTTTATGCCATTGCCTTCACTGCCAATAACAAGCGCGATTGGCCCCTTAAGATTGGTGCGATAGATATCTTGGCCACCAAGTTCAAGCCCAAACACCCAAAGCCCTTTGTGCTTAAGATATTCCAGAACTTGGGAAAGATTTGTTTCGCGGGCGATAAGCATATTTGCAATTGCACCGGCGCTGGTTTTATACACGGTGTCGTTGACTGCGCAAGCGCGGTCCTTTTGCAAAATGATGCCATGCACGCCAATTGATTCGGCAGTGCGAATAATTGCCCCAAGGTTATGCGGATCCGCAATTTCATCAAGCACCAACACAAACGGCAGTTCACCGCGTTCTTCTGCGCGCGCGATGATATCTTTTGGTGTTGAATAAACAAAATCGGTGATTTCCGCCACCACGCCCTGATGCTTTGGCGTGCTGACGCGTTTTGTAAGGTTTTGCGCGGTTTCATAGGCAATTTTCACCTTATTTTTTCGTGCAAGCGTGAGGATATCCAGCGTTTGCTTATCCTTTTGCCCGTTTTGAACCATAAGTTTGTTGATTGTTTTGCCGCCAAGCATTGCTTCGCGAACGGCATTTTTTCCATATATAATCATTTTTCCCCCTGATTGCACATTTCAAGTGCAGTTTGCGCAAGAAAAAGCGCGCGGGCGGTTTCGCCTTTTGCCCACAGCCAGCCCAAAAGACATTCAAAACTTGTGGCTTTTTTATAAGTTTCCAAATCAGCGCTTTTTGGCGGCTTATGTGTTTTTGTGTTGCGGGCGCGGCGAACAACATCGGCTTCTTCACTGCTTAAGATGCCCAAAATGGCGTCAAGCATTTGGCTTTGGCCTTTGGCGCTGCAAAGCTCGCTGGCGCGTTTGTGCAAATTGCCACTGGTGTGCGTGCCATTTTCCATAAGGGCAGTTCTTATAATTAAAGTATGCACGGCATCACCCAAAAAAGCAAGGGTAAGAAGCGGCAATTCATTCACTTTGAGGTTTTTTGGCAAAAGTTCTTCAATATTTTTTTCCATAAAATTTCCTTAAGATTTTTGTCGAAAACATTGAAAATGTGCATAACTTCGTTAAGTTATCCACATTTCCACATAAGTTATCCACATTTCCACATTATTTG
>JAFVTB010000062.1 GCA_017503445.1 Clostridia bacterium | reverse complement strand
CGCAAGGCATTATTGCGGGCATAAACGCAAGCCTTTATCTGCGCGGGCAAGAGCAGATTGTTTTGGGGCGCAACACAAGTTATATCGGCGTTTTGATTGATGACCTTGTAACCAAAGGCACGAACGAGCCTTATCGTATGATGACATCACGCGCTGAATATCGCCTTTGGCTTAGGCAAGACAACGCCGATGCGCGCTTAACAGAAATTGGCAGAAAGGTTGGCTTGGTTGACGACAATCGCTGGGCAATCTTCCAAAAAAAGCAGGCGGATATTGCCGCGGCAACCGCGCTTTTGGACACCAAAATTGTGCTTGATGCGCGCCTTGAAAAATTTATGCAATCAAAGGGCGAAAACCCGCCAAAGCAAAGCGTGCGCGCGCGTGAACTTTTGAAGCGCACAGGCATTGATATTTGGGATTTGCAAACTGAATTTGCGCTGTTTGATGGCTTTGCAAACGATGTTTTGCAGGCCGTGAACACCGCCGTGAAATACGAAGGTTATCTTAAGCAACAGGCCGATGAAATTGAAAAAATGCTGAAGCAAGAGGCCACCATTATCCCTGAAAATATTGACTATGCAAATTTGAAGGGGCTTCGGCTTGAAGCGCGCCAAAAACTTGCGCAAATCCAGCCGCGCACCATCGCGCAAGCCAGCCGTATTTCCGGCGTTTCGCCCGCGGATATTTCCGTTTTGATTATATATTTAAAAATGTTAAAGGATTGATATGAAAAACATCACAAAAAACCTTGAAACTTTGCTTAAAACCGCATTCCAAAACGCGGGGTTTGGGCTTGAAAAAATCACCATTTCCCCATGCACAATGATTGATATGGGGGATTTTCAGTGCAACGATGCGCTTTCTGGCGCAAAAAAGTTTGGCACTGCGCCAAGAATCATTGCCCAAAAAGTTGTGGAAAGTTTGCCACAAAATGATATAATTCAATCTGCCGAAGTGGCAGGCGCAGGGTTTATCAACATCACACTCCGCGATGATTTTTTGGCAAAAGCACTTATCTTTGCCGCGCAAAACCTTAACGCGCCAATAAATTATGACACGCGTAAAACCATTGTGGATTATGGCGGGCCAAATGTGGCAAAACCGCTGCATGTTGGGCATTTGCGCAGTGGCACAATCGGCGAAAGCATAAAGCACATTTGCGCCGCTGTGGGCAACAGCACGCTTGGTGATGTGCATTTTGGCGATTGGGGTATGCCGCTTGGCATGGTGATCAGCGAACTTGAACGCTTGCACCCCGATTGGGTTTATTTTGACCCAAACTTTGCGGGCGAATATCCCACAAATCCACCTTTCACTGTGAAAGAAATTGAAGACCTTTATCCAACCGCCAGCAAAAATGCCAAAGCGGATGAAAAGCTTATGGAAATTGCCCACCGCGCAACCTTTGAACTTCAGGAAGGCCGCCGCGGATATCGCGCGCTTTGGGAGCATATTATGACCGTTTCCAAAAACGAAGTGCGCCGCCTTTATGGCATTTTGAATATTGACTTTGAACTTTGGCTTGGCGAAAGTGATGCACACAACCTTTGCCGCCCAATGGTTGAAAAAATTGTTGAAGATGGCCACGCGAAAATCAGTCAAGGCGCAACAGTGGTTGATGTGGCGGAAGATGGCGATAAGATTGATATCCCGCCTTGTATGCTTTTGAAAAGCGATGGGGCAATCACCTATGCCACAACCGATTTGGCAACCCTTATGCAGCGCGAAAAAGATTTTGGCGCCCAGCGCGTGATTTATATTGTGGATAAACGCCAAGATTTGCACTTCACCCAAGTGTTCCGCACCGCGCGCAAAACGGGCATCGTTTCACCAAATTTGCAACTTGACTTTGCGGGCTTTGGCACAATGAATGGCAAAGACGGCAAACCTTACAAAACCCGCGATGGCGGCGTGATGCAACTTGCGGTGCTGATTGAAGAAGTTCGTCAAATGGCCACCCAAAAAGTGCAAGAAACCAATCAAACAGGCGCATACACCGCCGAAGAAATGGCATTTATCGCTGAAAAAGTTGCCGTAAGCGCCCTTAAGTTTGCAGACCTTTCAATCTTTCGCACAAAAGATTATATCTTTGATGTGGAAAAATTTTGCAGTTTTGAAGGCAAAACCGGCCCATATCTTCTGTATACAATCACCCGCGCAAAATCAATTTTGCGCAAAGCGGGATATGATGCCCAAAACCCTTATTTCAACCCCGCGCATTGTGGGCGCGAAATTATGCTTGCGCTTTTGGCGTGCAAAAATGAAATTATTCGCGCATATGATGAACTTGCCCCAAGCGTGCTTTGCGATTATGTTTATAAGGTTGCAAACCTTTTCAACTCGTTCTATAACACCTGCAACATTATCAATGAAACCGATGAAGACAAGAAAAAAACATGGCTGTTTTTGACGCATCTCACACTTCAAACAATGGAAAAAATTATGCAACTTCTTGGCATTGAAACCCTTGAAAAAATGTAATAAAAAATCAACCAAAAAACTTGGTTGTTTTTTATTTTTTTTAAATATTTTATAAAAAATTAAATATTTTTTAATTATT
>JAFVTB010000061.1 GCA_017503445.1 Clostridia bacterium | reverse complement strand
TTCGGTTGTTTTTGTGATTTTGTCAATGGCATTACCATAAGCACCAAATTTAACATTGCCTGCAATACCTGTTGCATTGAAACCAACGGTTGAGCTAACTGTTACTGCTTGTTGTGTTGCGGCCCAAACGCCAACGCCCATAACTGCCGCAACCATTGCAAGTGATGCAACGCTTGCAAACAATTTAATTTTTCTTTTTTTCATTATTTTTTTTCTCCTTGAATTTTGTGCCGCATATTTTCATGCGGCGATTGTTTGATTTGCCCCTTTGCATTGGTGGAAAAAACGCCGTTTGCAAAGCCCGTTTTGATTGGTGCGCCCCGGCGGCAATGCCACGCGTTTGCATTGCCACAAGATTGCCCGCCCAAAAAGAATTTGCCCACGGCGCCGTGCAGCGCCCCAAGGGTTTTGAGCCATTCCGCGCGTTGAAACGCCCCCAAACCCCTGTGGCAAACCACCCAGCGCCAATTTTTTGCGTCCGCGCCCCGCACCGGGCCACGCGCTTGCCCCGCGCAAAACGCAAGCCGCAAAAAACCAAAGCCGTGCAGCGCCCCAAAGATTTTGAAAACCCCCAGCGCGTTGAAAGCCCCAAAACCATTGGCACCTGCACCATGTTTTCCTGCCCTGCAAAAGCAAAGCAATTTTGGCAAGCGCATGCGCGCCGCCATATCAACCGCATATGCGGCTAAGAGAAACTTATTTTCTCTTACCTTTATTCTACAAACTTCGGCATATAAAAATCAAACAAATTTTGGCACATTTTTTGAATTTTCAACATTTTTTTGCGGCGGGAGCAGCAACCATAAAAAAACCACCCCAAAATGGGGTGGTGGGGGGCGGGAAGCCCCTACCCCATGGCCGCCCACGCCGCGGCTCCACAAGCACAACATGCCTGCTTGTTTTGCCTTGCAAAAGCGGCGCGTGGCGGTTGGCTTGTTCCGCTCCCCAAAAATCCCGCTGCGCTGGGCATTTTTGGGGGCCCCGATTTTTGCCTACCCCATGGACGCCCACGCGGCAGGCATGGTGCGGTGCGCCCTGAACCAATCGGTGTCCTTCAAAAATGTGTCATTGTTTGATCCGTGGACCTCAATGCCCTGCTTGCTGGACGTCACGGTGATGTTGCCGTTCATCGTCCATGTTGGGTGCAGGGCCTGGATGTCCGGATAAATGGACGTGACAAAAACCTTATGCGTGTGCGGTGCAATGCGGTCAATAAACGCCTGTGTTGGGAACTCATTGCCCACATTTGCGCCAAACTCTGTCGTCCCCGCACAGCAGCACACACAAATGATCTCTGGCGAAATGGCCTCCATAAGTGCGGTGGTGCTTGAGGTTTTGCTGCCATGATGTCCACCCTTATAAAGCACGCACTCTGGCAACCCGCCATGATTTGCGGCATAGTATTCCACAAGGTGCTCCTCGCCATGCTCCTCAAGGTCGCCGGTCATCAAAAAGTGCTTGTCATCACCATGGTGGAACATCACGCAAACCGAATAATCGTTTTCGTCATCGGTGATGTGATCGTAATAATAGTTATATAATATCTCCATTTTTATATTGTCGGTAAGCTCATAAACGCGCTTTGCGCCATTTTGGTTGTTATAGCACTCCAGCGCATCATAAACCACCGCGCCCTTTGCAACCGCGCTATCGCGCGCAGCAACATAATTCAAATAAACCGCGGTGATGTCGTCCGGGTCATCGGTTGGCTCGTCGGTTTTGGTGGTTTGGGTGAACTCTATGATAGTGCCAATGTCAAACCGGCTTAAAATCCCCCCGCCATTAGACCCCGCATCGCAGAATGCGGCAATGTGGTCTTGGTGTGCGTGGGTGGCGATGACATATTCCAACTTGCCGTCGGTGACATAGTCGTCAATATAGTTTGCGATGGTGCTTGCGCTGCCATATCGGCTGCCTGCATCAATCAGGATGTCAACATCGCCTGCCTTAATATATGTGCTGTCGCCGGTGTACTCGTTGCCAAGTTCCAAAAAGTGGAACGCAAGATTGCCGCTGACATACACATCGTTTGTGGGTTTGGTGAAGTGGCAGAAGCCAAACGCAACCCCCGCAAACCCAATGACAAACGCCAAGATTGATACGAAAATGTTCAGCCAAACATTGCTTTTTGATTTTTTCACCTTTTTGTTTGCCTTTTCTTGGTTTTCGCGGCGGGTTTCCCAACCTTTTTTTGCGGTTTGGCTGGCTTTTTCTGCGCGCGCTTCTTCTTTTGCTTGGTTTTCGCGGCGCGTATCCCAACCCTTAAGCGCTTTTTCTGTGGCCTTTTTGGCTTTTTGTTTTGCGCGGCGTGTTATCCAGCCCTTGATTGCGCTTTTGCTGCGTTTTTCAAATTCTTCGTTCATTATGGCTGCACCTCCTCAACGGTTATTGTGCGATATTTCACCACCGTGCCAAATTTGAAATGGTTTATGGTGTATTTTATGTAATAATCGCCGGGGGTTGAAAGGTCTATTTGATAATTTTCACCCACTTGATCAAGGTTGCTTTCAACGATAACATCGCTTGAAATGTCCTTTCCAAACACAATGGCTTTGATGCCCTCGTCGGCATAGGTTGTTGTGCCGGTGCCAACGGTGTATGTTATGGCTTTTGTGCCAAGCACTTCAATGGTGTCATTTTTGCACACTTGCGTGATTGTTAAATATCCCGCGCCGGCGCCCACCACCAAAAATGCAATTGCCAAAATCCATGTCAGGGGCTTAATTTTTTTTGCATATTTTTTGATTTTTCTTTGTTGTGATTTTGTGATTGCCACTTTGGTTATCCTCCTTTAAAAATATATTATCAAAAAACAAAAATTTTTCAAAACATTTTTCAAAAATTTTTTTATATCACAAAAAATAATTTATTTTTCAAAAAAATATTATTTTAAATTAAAAAAAATAATA
>JAFVTB010000009.1 GCA_017503445.1 Clostridia bacterium | reverse complement strand
TTTTGCTTCACATAACTGTGTCAACTGCGTTTTTTCGACACAGTCATTTACTAATTTGTAATCTCCTGTGGCTAAAAATCTTGTTTCCTTGTTCTGTTGTGCAAAAACACAAAAAATAAAAAAATAAAAACATTACTTCATTTTGGTGGCAAACCGCCGCTTGTGCGGTTGCACATGGCGAGCCTTGTTTTGCTTTCCAAAACGAAAAAAATTAAATCCATTTTGCTTTGCGAAATGGAATGAAGCGCCACTTTGTGGGGAAGTCGCAAAACTTGCGCAAAAAAATTAACAAAGGAGAAATTTTATGGCATCAAGCGTGGGGCAATATCAATTGTCGCAAAGCCAAAGTTGGATTTCGCAACAAACGCGGCTTCAAGCAGAATATCTTAAGCGCCGCGCAAGAGATGGCGAAACTTTTGACTTTGATGACCTTGAAGAAGAGGATGCTTTGTCTCAGTGAATGGTGAAAGGCGCAATGCCCAAGAGCAAAGCAAATAAGGAGGCATAATATGAAATTTCCAACACCAACCACTCAGCCCAAAACCGCAAAAGAAGAAAAACTTGAAGCCCGCCTTGCAGAAGCCCAAAAGGTGCTTTTGGCACAGGACAGGGAAATCAGGCAACTGAAAAAAAGCAATTTGGAACTTCAAACCAAGGTTGAATTCCTTACAAACAAACTCAGAAAACTTGAATACGAACAATCAAGATAATTTGGGGGCAAAATGACAAAAGTTATCAATATAATCGGTGCGCCAGGTGTTGGCAAAAGCACATATGCGGCAAAACTTTTTGCAGAAATGAAAGCGCAAGGGTTTTCTTGCGAACTGGTGCAAGAGTTTGCCAAAGAAATTGTGTATGCCGACAACAATAAACTTCGCAACGACCAGCTTATCGTGATGGGCGAGCAATATCGCCGCACATTTGTTTTGGACGGCAAGGTTGACTACATCATCACCGACAGTCCAATTCTTCTCAGCGTGATTTATAACCGCCTCACCCCAAAGCCATACGCGCCGCAGTTTTTTGACAAAGTTTGCCTTGAGGCATTCAACAAGTTTGACAACATCAACATTATGCTTTCGCATAATTCCGCGCGCCAATATCAGCAGGAAGGCCGCGTTGAAAACCTTGTGCAATCAATCAAGATTGAACGCGCAATTTCCGATCTTATTGTTCGCCAAGGTTTGAAATGTTTGCGCAACCCTTCCGTTGATTTTGTGATTGATGAACTTAAACGCGTTGAAAAGCGAAAAAACGAGGCGCATTGCGCAGAAATAGGATGGCGATAAATGGCACACAAAAACCAAAGAAAACCCCACGAAAAAAGATATGCCCACAAAGTGTACCTTATGGGCACAGCATCACCCCGCCGAAAGGGCAGGCCGTATTATCAGCCAAACCCCGATGGCAGTTGGACTGAAACCAACGAACTTGGTGAAAAAAATATTGTTTGGGAACAAGAAAAATAAGGAGCAGTTTATGGATAAACAAGACGAAATCATCACACTTTTGCAGCAGCAAAACAAACTTTTAAAAGAGCAAAATCTTCGTATGGCACAGCTTCAAGAAATTTTGTATAATGCTTTTAGCTCACGAATGCCAAGACGCGTCGAAGGTTTGCATTACAAACACAAAACCGAACTTCAAAATTTGTTTAAATAAGGGGATTGAAATGAAAGGTTTCAACAAATTTTCAAAAAAATCTGATTGTCTTCGCGTAAAACCAACCCAAAAATGTTCAACCCTTGCAGAACATGGTTTTGGCGCACCACTCGGGATTGTTCATAACCAA
Source organism: Clostridia bacterium (assembly GCA_017503445.1). Classification (GTDB taxonomy): domain Bacteria; phylum Bacillota; class Clostridia; order Christensenellales; family UBA1242; genus UBA5489. Next base: position 1,223 of record JAFVTB010000009.1, on the reverse strand, counting down.
AACCCGCGCTTTAAACTTGTAGTTGCAGATGACAAGCTTATGCTTGAAAGCATTGCAACAGGTGAAAAATTTCCCTACACAGAAACAAGATTTCCGAAGAAAAAACTTCAAGAAAAAGATATTGAAAAATAACTCGCAACACTATGCTTTGGGGCAATGCCCCGCCCCCGCTTGGAACAGCGGGCAAATATTAAAGGAGAATAATTATGGCGAAAGAACCATTGAATATGACAAGAAATGTCGGCATTATGGCGCACATTGACGCCGGAAAAACCACCACAACAGAACGCATTTTGTTCTACACCGGCAAATCTCATAAAATTGGTGAAGTGCATGATGGCGCCGCAACGATGGACTGGATGGAACAAGAACAAGAACGCGGAATCACAATCACTTCTGCCTGCACAACTTGCAGCTGGAAAAACCATAAAATCAACATCATCGACACCCCTGGGCACGTGGACTTCACAATTGAAGTTGAACGCAGCTTGAAAGTGCTTGATGGTGCAGTGCTTGTGCTTTCTGCACGCGATAAGGTTCAACCACAAACCGAAACCGTTTGGCGTCAAGCAACCAAATATCACGTTCCTGCAATCGTGTACATCAACAAGATGGACCGCGATGCTGCAGACTTCTTTGCTTGCGTTGAAAGCATTGAAGCGCGCCTTCGCACAAAGGCACTTCCAATTCAAATGCCAATCGGTGCATCAGAAACCTTTAAGGGAATTATTGACCTTTTGGAAATGAAAGCCGAAATCTATAAAGATGACCTTGGCAAAGAAATTGATGTCATTGAAATTCCAGAAGAATATAAGGCAAAAGCTGAAGAACTTCGCAACCAACTTGTGGAAAACGTTGTTGAAACAGACGATGCACTTTTGGAAAGATTCTTTGGCGGTGAAGAAATCACTGTTGCTGAACTTAAAGAAGCAATCCGTAAAGGCACAATCGCAAAAACATTCACACCTGTTCTTTGTGGCTCTTCATATAAAAACAAAGGCGTGCAAATGCTTTTGGATGCAATTGTTGAATATCTTCCATCACCACTTGATATCCCTGCAATCACAGGCATCAACCCAGACACCGATGCAGAAGAATCTCGCGAAGCAAGCGAAACTGCACCATTTGCTGGTCTTGCCTTCAAAATTGCCAATGACCCATTTGTTGGCGGCCTCACTTTCTTCCGCGTATACAGCGGGCTTTTGAAAGCAGGCACCTATGTG
>JAFVTB010000060.1 GCA_017503445.1 Clostridia bacterium | reverse complement strand
TGCAAATTGTTGAAACACCGCATTTAATGTAGTTCATTGTGTCCAAGATTGCAAACGCGCTTGCCACTTCACCACCCGGGCTGTTGATATAAAGATAAATATCCTTATCAGCCGCCTTGCCTTCAAGATAAATCATTTGTGCAATCACGGTGTTTGCGGTGGCTTGGTTGATTTCACCGCTTAAAAAGATGATGCGGTCTTCCAAAAGGCGCGAATAGATGTCATACGCGCGTTCACCTTGTGTGGTTTTATCAATAACTGTTGGGATAAGCATAAAAATTTCCTCCTTTAAGAAAACAAAATGCACATTTTGTGCGTGTGCATTATGTTTTTATTTCAATGTGTTGTTTTTGAACAAGAAATCAAACAACTTGGTTATGATTATATCATTTGCAATATAATTAAATTCATTATTTGAAATTGTTTTTTTGTATTCTTCAAGGGTTTTTCCATATTTTTCTGCAATTTCTTGAAGTTTTTGGTCTAATTCTTCTGGTTCAACCTTCAAACCTTCTTTCTTGATGATTTCTGAAATCACAAGTTGGGTTTTCACAGAGTTTACCGCATTTTCGCGTTGACCAGCGCGGAAAGCATCCATACTGCTGCCCATCATGTCAAGATAATCTTCCATACTGAAGCCCTGATAGCTTAAGCGCATTTTCATATCTTCCATAACGCGGTCAAGTTGCTCTTGAATCATAACTTCTGGGATATCCATTTCGCTAGTTTTAACGATTGCTTCCAAAATTGTGTTTTCGTCTTTTTGGCGGTTTTGGTTTTCAACACTTTCGGCAAGGTGTTTTTCAATGTCTGCCTTAAGTTCAGCCAAAGTGTTAAATTCACTTACATTTGATGCAAAGTCATCATTAAGTTCAGGCAATTCCTTTTCTTCAACCTTTGTAAGGGTGATATCAAAAGTTGCCGCTTTGCCTTTCATATCCGCGTTGAAATAATCGTCTGGGAATTTCACATTGATTGTGCGTTTTTGCCCAATTTCCATTCCCACAACTTGTTCTTCAAAACCAGGGATAAATGTGTTTGAACCAAGTTCAAGGCGATAATCTTCTGCCTTTCCGCCATCAAATGGCACGCCATCAATTTTGCCCAAGAAGTCAATTGTAACAAAATCGCCATTTTGTGCTGCGCGCTGTGCAACAACAAATCTTGCCTGGCGGTTTTGAAGCTGAGACAGTTCAGCTTCAACCGCTTTTTCAGACACAACTTCTTTTGCTTTTTCAAGTTCCAAACCGGTGTAGGCGCCAAGTTTCACTTCTGGGCGCACAGCGATTTTTATTTTGAATTTTGCGCCGTTTTTATCAAGGGATTCAACCTCAATTTCCGGACGACCAACAGGCACAAGGTCTGTATTTTCGGCAAGGATTTTTTCATAGGTTTCGTTGGCAAGTTCTAAAAGTGCATCTTCCATAAAAATTTCTTTGCCATAGTTTTGTTCAATCACTTTGCGTGGGGCTTTACCTTTGCGGAAACCCTGAACTGAATATTTTGATTTTGTTTTGTCATAGGCCTTTTGGATATACGCTTCAAATTCTTCTGCTGAAGCCGTCACAGCATAAGAAACAACGCTTTTTTCTTTCTTTTCTTGTTTGTACATTTGTTTTTCCTTTTAATTCTTGAAGTTAAATAATAAGCAGAACCACGATTGCCACAACCGCAATCACATAAATTATCGTCAGCACCGCATTGCGTTTTGAATATACAAAATAAAACGCATAGATGGCTGTTACAAAATATGCAATGCACTGGGCAACCAAGGCAAGTGCCGCTGCAAGTTCGCCGCCAAAAATTTTCCCAATCAACAGCGCAAGCGCAACCGCAATCACGCCAATGAATGCAATCAGGTTAAGAAAATTTTTGAAATTTGAACCACTGTTTGCCATATTTAAATCTCCTTTTTTTTGAATGTTTATGATTATATAACAAATCTTATTAAATGTAAACCTTTTTTTGAAAAAAAGTTGGAATAATGCGGGTTTTGTGATATACTTTTATTTCACAAGGAGGAAAATTATGGGTTTTTTTGACAAATTTATGAACGCCCTTGGCTTTGCCAGCGAAGCCGACCTTGAAAATATGGAAAACCGCAAAGTGACAAAAGAAAATCAGCCCGCCCAGCCCCCAATTCAAAGTGAATATAACTTCAACCAAACAAAAGGCAAGGATATCATCAGTTTTTCACCCGCAACGCAAGAAGAAGTTGAAAATATTGTTGAGTTCTTGAAAAACGGCGCCAGCGTGAAGATTGACCTTTCAGAGTTTTGCGAAGCAGACCTTTTTCGCGCCATAGACTTTTTGCAAGGCGCGGCATTTGCGCTTTCCATTTGCCCTGTTTTTGAAGATGACCACACCGTGATTTTGGAGCAATAAATGAAGCACAAGTTTTATATCACAATGCTGATTATTGTGGCGGCGGGGCTTGCGGTTGACCTTATCACAAAAACCGTTTTCACCAACCAAACCCTGCCCGTGATTGATGGCGT
>JAFVTB010000059.1 GCA_017503445.1 Clostridia bacterium | reverse complement strand
GTGTTTGGGGTATTGATATTATATGCCCCCAATTTGCGAACAAAATTAAACAACAAATTTTTGCAGGTTTACGAAAAGAAAAACGAAAAAAAGAGAAAAACGGCAGATGGTCTTTCGGTGCTTTGGGATAAACTGGATATGCTTGAAGAACAAGATGCTTCGGAAGAGGCCATTGATGAAGTTTTTGAAGAACTTGAAGATTTTGCCAAGCAAGTTGGTCATGGCAAAAAATCAATTTTTTTGTATACTTTAAAAGAAAAATATTATCAAGTGATTAAAACAAATGAAGGTTATGCGTTTCATTTTGTTGGCGATGGCGACATTATTCAGTCAAAATGCTTTCCTGTCAGCAAATATATAACTGAAAGCAGTTTGCAAGAGCAAGATTTTTTGTTGAAACACAATAAAATCAAGAAAATTATTTATAATGCAGGGCTGGATGTTTGGACATATGAATACAATATCATCAAATTCAAACTGAAATGGTTTGCAAGAAAAAAATACGTTGTATATACATCTCTTGATGATATTGATTATAAAAAATTCTTTGGCGAAAAACTGACAATCAAAAATGAAGGCCAAAGTATATTAGAGCGACTTGAACGCGATGCGATGGAACGCATTCAAAATGAAAACAACGCAAACGAATAAAAAAACCGCAAGTTTGCGTTTTTTTTTTGAAAAATATCTTGACAAGCAGGCAATGGTGTGATAAAGTGCAGGTAAACCAATTTTGGTTGACCTTGGGCTGGTGTCGGTGGCTGAATGGGGGTTGATGTGATGGCTGGTTTGCAAAGCAAATTGGCTGTGTTTGAGACAGGGTGAACTTTAAAAGGTGTTGAAGGGGGATTGCAAATGAAACTTGAAGAACTTGAAAATGCAAATCGCCTTTTTGAAACCTATGGCTTTGCCCTAAGCCCACAGCAAAGTGAAGTGCTGGAACTGCACCTTGCGTTTGGTTTGCAGGCGGCAGAGATTGCCGAAAACAAGGGCATTTCAAAGCAAGCGGTGTCCAAAATCCTTAAAACCGCCCTTGCAAAACTTGGAAAAATGGAAAATAACTTGCGTTTTCTGGCCTTTCAAGATAAAATAAAGCAGGAGATTATTGACCTTTCAATCCTTGCAAAACAAAAAAATCTTGCACAGATTGAAACAAACTTGCAAAATATCTTAAAGGAGTTATAGATGGCAGTTTTTTCTGGGCTTAGTGATAAACTGAATCACATTTTTTCAAAATTGAAAAGCCGCGGCAAACTCACCGCCCTTGAAATTAAGGAGGCAATGCGTGAAGTGCGCATCGCGCTTTTGGAAGCAGATGTCAACTATTTGGTTGCAAAAACCTTTGTGGCAAAGGTAAGTGAAAAGGCACTTGGCGAAGAAGTGCTGAAAAGCTTAACCCCTGCGCAACAGGTGATTAAGATTGTTCGCGATGAACTCACCGAACTTTTGGGCGCGGGCAATGCCAAACTTCAATTTGGCGCGCAAAACCCCGCAATCATTTTGATGTGCGGCTTGCAAGGCGCGGGCAAAACCTCAACTTGCGGCAAACTTGCATATCACCTTAAACAAACGGGCAAAAAGCCACTTTTGGTTGCGTGCGATATCTATCGCCCCGCGGCCATTGAACAGCTTAAGGTTGTGGGCAAAACCGCAAATGCCGAAGTGTTTGAACGCGGCACGCAAAATCCCGTAAAAACTGCGCGTGAAGCGGTGGAGTATGCAAAATCAACCCTTAAATTTGATGTGGTGATTATTGACACCGCGGGGCGCCTGCATATTGATGACGCGCTTATGCAAGAACTTGAACAAATCAAATCGGCGGTGAATCCCGCGGAAATCTTGCTGGTGGTTGACAGTATGACAGGGCAAGATGCAGTGAATGTCAGCCAAACCTATAACGAACGGCTTGGCATCACAGGCGTGATTTTGTCCAAACTTGATGGCGACACACGCGGCGGCGCGGCACTTTCAATCAAGGAAGTGACGGGCAAACCGATCAAATTCATCAGCACAGGTGAAAAGGTTGCAGATTTGGAAGCATTTTATCCAGATCGTATGGCTTCCCGCATTCTTGGCATGGGCGATGTGCTTTCGCTTATTGAAAAAGTTGAAGCCACCGTTGAAAAGGACGAGGCCGCCAAACTTCAAAAGGCAATCCGCGAAAACGCTTTCACATTTGATGATTATCTTGTGCAGATGGAACGCCTTAATAAAATGGGCGGCGTGAACTCGGTGATGGCGATGCTTCCAAGCCACATCACACAAAAACTTGGCGCGGTTCAAGTTGATGAAAAAGAACTGAGGCGCAACAAGGCAATTATTCAAAGCATGACACCTTATGAACGCCAAACCCCAAACGCCATAAAGGGTGGGCAAAGAAAACGCATTGCCGCGGGCAGCGGCACATCAATTCAAGATGTCAATAAGCTTCTTCGCCAGTTTGAAAATGCAAAAAACAGTATGAAAATGCTTTCAAACAACAAAATGGCAAGAAAAAAATTAAGAATTTAATGGTATTTTCACCCTTTGCGGTGCGAATATAAATCAAACAGGAGGAAAATAAAATGGCAGTTAAAATTCGTTTAGCAAGACTTGGCGCTAAAAAAGCACCTTTCTACAGAGTTGTGGTTGCAGATTCTCGTTCACCACGCGATGGCAAATTCATTGAAGTGATCGGAACATACAACCCACTTAAAGACCCTGCAGAAATCAAAATTGACAACGAAAAAGCGCAAAAATGGCTTAAAAACGGCGCAACACCAACCGACACAGCAAAAGCACTTTTGGTTAAATCTGGCGCTATTGAAGCAAAAAAATAATTTTGACAACATCGGGGAAAGGGGGCTTTAGCAAAGGGGGATTTATGAAAAAACTTATTCTTTACATCGTGCAAAGTTTGGGCGCAAGGCCTGAATCGATAAATATCCGCGTTGAACGCGGTGATGTTACAACCTTTGTTGTAAAGGTGCACCCAGAGGATAAACCCCTTGTGTGGGGCGAAAATGGCAAGGTGTTTCAAAGCCTTAAAACCATCATAAGCGCCGCCGCAAGCCACCCCGTCAAATTGAAATTGGAGGTTTAATG
>JAFVTB010000058.1 GCA_017503445.1 Clostridia bacterium | reverse complement strand
TAAAAAACCAACCAAACCCAGCGTGAAAACGCGTGATTTTTTCATAAGAAATCTCCTTATCTATTCATTTATTGTTTATGTCTTTTACGGCTTAATTATACAATGCTATTTTATTCAAGTCAAACAAAATTACATTTTATTTTAAAAAATTTTAAGCATTTTTTTTATCCAATACAACGAAAGGGGGCGAAATGGGCGCGAACAATGTTCGCGCGCGCTTGGCGGCGAGAGCCGCTGTCATTATTTCCTGCCAGTTACGCCGCGCCAATCTTAATGACAATGCCTGCGGGGCTTCCCGCAAAGCGCAAGTTTTTGGCGCACGCCAAAAACTTCCATTTCGCCCCCACCTATGGATTCACCAAAAAGATTTTAACAATAAAAAATCGCTGGGCAAGCCCAGCGAAAATTTAATTTTCTTTTTGTTTCTTTTCTGTTTCGATGATTTGTTTGCCTTTATAGAAACCACATTTTGGGCAAACCTTGTGTGGCTGCATAAATTCTTTGCAGTTTGGGCATTCAACAAGCGTTGCGGCTGCGGCCTTAAAGTTTGCAGAATTGCGTTTATGTTTTCTGGCTTTCGAAACTTTTCCCTTTGGAACTGCCATTTCTTCCTCCTGTCTTCTTCTTTAAAAAAAATTTACTATGCAATTATAATGCGTGAAATTGAATTTGTCAAGACTTTTTTCAATTTAATCCACTTGCGCCAAAATTGCGGTGATGGCGGCCGTCATAACAATTTCATCCGCGGTGGCAATTGTGCCAAGGATGCTGATTGGCTTTGCAAAACCAAGCCCGATTGCCCCAACGGTGGAAAGCCCCGCAACCACGCCAAGTGATTTTGCCAATATGTTGCCGGCATTGATATCCGGCACAATAAGGATGTTTGCATCACCCCGCAGGCGGCAACCCGGCAATTTTTTTGCCTGCGCACGCGGGCTGAGGGCGCAATCAAGTTGCATTTCCCCGCCGGAAATAACCTCTGGACACGCCATTGCAAACATCTGTGCCGCCGCGCGCATTTTGTCAACACTTTCGCCATTTGCACTTTGATTTGTTGAATAAGACAAAAACGCCACCTTTGGTTCTTCCAAAAAAATTGTTTTCCAAAGGTCAACACTGCATTTGGCAATGTCCACAAGTTGGCTTGCGCTGGGATTTTGCACAAGTGCGGGATCGGCCAACAAAACAGGCCTTTTGAATGTGCGGGTTTTGCCAACAAAAATCATCCCACTGGAAAGAAGCGTACCACTTTCTTTCCCCTTGATGATTTCAAGTGCTGGGCGCAGGGTTTTTGATGCGCCGCCTTCACTTCCGCACACGATGCCATCAGCATAACTTAGGGCCACCAAGGCGGCAGAGAAATAATAATGGTCTTGCGCAAGCTGTGCCGCGACATCTGGCGTTATCCCCTTATCCCCGCGCCGTGACAACAAAAATCTTTCCACTTCTGCACAAAGCGGGCTTGAAGAAGGGTTGATAATCTTCAAATTTTCACTTTCAAGATTGCTGTACTTAGAAAAAAAGGCGCTTGGGTCGCCAATCAAAATCACTTTTGCAAGTTTTTTATTTACGATTGTTTTAACGGCAAACACAATTGTATCTGAAAGCCCTGCTTCCGGAAACACCAAGGTTTTAAGATCTTGCCGCGCCATCGCAAAAATTTGCTTTTTAAAGTTCATAATACAATAATTATAAAGAATATACATATTAAAGTCAATTTTTTAATGAGGAAAACTTATTTTTTAATAACTTTTGTAATTTTTTTGATTATTTTGGCGATTGTATGTTCGCCCCAAGTTTATATTGCCGCATTTTCCACGGGACTTCAAACATGGGCAAAAATCCTTTTGCCAACCATTTTCCCGTTGATCTTCTTCACCAAACTGTTGACTGACCTTGGCGTTTTGAACACCGTGGCGAACCGCCTGACATTCACGCAAAAACTTTTCAAAACCCCGCCAATTTCGGCGTATGCTTTTATGGTGTCAATCCTAAGCGGTTATCCCGTGGGGGCAAAGGTGGTGTCGGATCTTTTCACAGACGGCTACATCACCAAAAATCAGGCAATAAAGATGTGCACATTCACATCAAACAGCGGGCCAATGTTTATTTATGGCAGCGTGGGGATAAGCATGCTGTGCAGCCGCACACTTGGGCTTGTGATGCTGATTTCCCACATTCTTTCCGCCATTTGCAATGGGCTTTTATATCGCAACTATTTGGCCGGCCCAACCATTCAAGATGTCAAACTGCAAACCAAGCCCAAATTTTCACTTTCCACCACAATGACCGACAGCATTTTGTCAATCCTGTTGATTGGCGGGTTTGTTTCAATTTTTTTTGTGGTGATTGAACTTTTCAACCAATCGCACATTTTTGCGCCAATTGCAAACTTTTTGGGCGGCGTTTTCGGGCTGGACAGCCAAATTCTTTTGGGCATACTTAATGGCATTGTTGAAATGACACACGGTTGCCTTGACATCACCACTTGCGGGCTTTCACCCGCCACAATAACCGTCCTTTGCACGGGGCTTATCACCTTTGGGGGGCTTGCCACAATGCTTCAGGCATACGCATTTTTGCAAAAAATTGGCATCAAAATTGGCTTTTTCTTGGCACAAAAAATCACGCAAACAATTTTTGCCTGCGTGATATGCGCATTACTTTTGTGGATTTTGGGTTTCTAGGAGCTTTTGTGTGATAATTTCACTGGCCTTGTCAAGGGTTTCGGTGTTGAGTTTTTGGTCATAAAACTGGGCAAGGTCAAACGGTTTGCCAACAAAAATTTTGTTGCGGCGGAAGATTTTTGCACGCTTTTCAATGTGCATGGGGATGATTGGCACTTGTGCTTTCAGCGCAAGCATTGCCGCGCCATTTTTCACGCCCTGAAGTTCTTCACTTTCCTTATTGCGCGTACCTTCCGGGAACACCACAAGTTTGTGGCCGTCCTTCAAATGCGCAATGCTGGTTTTGATTGCCTTAAGGTCAACCTTGCCGCGGTCAATAGGGAATCCGCCCACACAACGATAAAGATACCCCAAAACCTTGCTTTCAAAAAGTTCTTTTTTGGCAAGCGTGAATTTCTTTTCATAAAAATATTGATATATGTACACCGGGTCAACATTGGTCAGGTGGTTGCAAATGATAAGCATCGGCTGTTTTTTGGGGAAATTTTTGCGGCCAATCACCTTGCAAGGGAAAAATATCCGCATAAATGGATAGATAATGAAATATATTAATCGATACATAAAACCTCCTTTTCAGTAAGTGGCTTAAACTCCCCACGGCTGAGGCCCCCAAGGCGGATTTGCCCGATGCGCACGCGCTTAAGAAGGATAATTTTTCTGCCAATTGCTTCAAAACTGCGGCGGATTTGCCTGTTCAGCCCTTCGTGTATTATTACGCTGAGCTTTGTGCGTTTGTGAATTTTTTTGTCTGCATGGCGGTGTGATGACGGCTCATCTTCTACGCTTAAAACCTTCACTTTTGCACCGGGCAGGCGTTTGCCATCAATCACCACGCCTTTGCGAAGAACCGCAAGTTCACTTTCCTTGATTTCCCCTTCAATTGTGCAGTGATATTCCTTTTCAATTTCATATGATGGGTGAATAAGCTTTTCGGCAAAATCGCCATCGTTGGTGAGCAGCAGCAACCCTTCCGTGTCATAATCCAATCGCCCAATGCAAAAAATGCGGGCATCGGTTTTCACAAGGTCTAAAACCGTTTTGCGCCCCTTGTTGTCCGAAGATGTGCAAAGATAGCCCTTTGGCTTATTCAGTTTGAAGTACACAAAGTTTTCCGGCAGTTTCACCCTTTCGCCGTCAACTTCCACAACATCTTTTTTTTCATTCACTTGAAAGCCAAGTTCCGTTATTGCCGCGCCATTCACAACAATTTTGCCCGATTTTATTAAGTCATCGGCTTTGCGGCGGCTGCACACCCCGCTTTGCGCCAAAAATTTGTTTAATCTCATAAAGACATTTTATCACAAAACCAAAAGCATTGCAAGATATAAAGAATAAAATATCCGCTGGGCGTGTTAGCCCAGCGGAATAAATACAACATAAACTAAATAAATAGGGTTAAGATTAAACCGCTGATATCACCTCCTTTGCGAGAAGCCCCTCTGGCATTGGCGCGCAAGCGCGCTTATTTCATTATTCATGACACAAATGCCGCTTCATGAAAAATTAAAATTTTTTAAAGAAATGTGATTAAATTTCCAAAACAAAAGCTGGGCGCACGCCGCGGGAATTACTCACGAGATCAACGTCAAGGATACCATCATTCACGCGAACGGTGTAAACGATTCTATTATCATAAAGATAACCAGATCTCAACCACCAAGCGGCGCTTTGTTGCATTGCATCTGCGCCTGAGGTTAAATAATTCAACACATAAAAACTTTCATTTTTATTTGCGCCGGCAAGTGGAAATATTTTATATGTTCCTTCAAGTTCTGAATCATGTTCTTTATTTGAAGCATCTATCCAAACAGTTTTTAAAGTTTTTTCCACTATTGGAAGATCTGCAAGATTGTTATAATAAAAATTATTTAGTGTTGTCATTAACCGCGAATTATAATAGCAGTTTCCATAGCCTGTGTAATCATAAAATTGTGATTGCGTGCTGAAACTGTTTTGCGCAAAGCAAAGAACTTCATTGAATTCAAGTTCATCAGTTGGCTTTGCATTCGGAAAAACATCTTTTTGCGAAATTGTGTTTGAAGATTGATTATAGAAAAAACCGCCATAATTTGCGTAGACGTCAGTCAAGTCAGCCGCCAATGCATCTTCGGTTGCATCGTTTAAATATTGCCAAATACCCGAAGTTGTGTTGCTGAAATTATAATATCCTGCTTTTTGATAATAACTTGCAATATTTGCAAGATTTAATACCCCATTGTCTAATGTTGTTGATTTATTTGAGCAACCAATAATCACCCAATTCACATCTGCATGAGTGAAATACGCATATGTTGCCAATTTTTGTCCGCTTGGCACGAAATCAATATCATTTGGATCATTTGGCAAGCCCGCCATGTGCCAGCGGATATCCAGCCCATAAACGGTTGTGTAAATAACGGGATCATTTTCGGGATCAAACTCTAAAGTGCCGGCAAGAAGTTGTTCTTGAGCTGTTAAAGATGGATCATCACCTGCTGATGTATTTGTGTGGGTTGCCAATGGTGCTAATATCGTCCCACACAACACCCCTGCGCCCATAATGATTGCAAGGGAACTTGCACCAAAAAAGCGCATCAGTTTTTTACGGCGAG
>JAFVTB010000057.1 GCA_017503445.1 Clostridia bacterium | reverse complement strand
GTCATATTCCACACCATTAATCACAAGGTTGATGCGGCCGTCTTGGGGAATGCGGCGCTCGGCAATATTCATACCTGAAATAATTTTAAGGCGCGCACTGACCGCGGGATAAGAACTTGCGGGAAATGCCATACGCTCCGCCAAGTCGCCATCAACGCGATAACGCACCTTGACTTCGTTTTCATAAGGCTCTATATGAATATCGCTGGCGCGATATGGGATTGCTTCGCGAATCACCGAATCCACAAGGCGAACCGCAGGCGCATTGATCGTGTCATCAACTTCATCACCTTCGTTTTCTTTTGTGGTCAAGCCCTTTTCTTTTTCCAAATCGCTTAAAGCGTTATCGGTTGTTTGTGCGGCAAGGCGCGAAGACACATACGCCGAAATTTGACTTGGGGGAACTTGGATAAACTCCACCTTTCCGCCAACAAACGATGCAATCGCGCTGCGGGCAACCATATTCATCACATCGCCCGTTGCAACGACAAGTGTGCCATCTTCCATTTTGCGCACGGGCACAATATTGTTTTTTCGCAGAAATGAATTATCAAAAGTTTCCAAAAGGGTTTTATCCACTTCCAAAACCGCCATTTCGCTGAACGGAACGCAAAACATATCGGCAATCACATTGAAAAATTCAGCCTCTGTGCATAAATTATTTTCCTGCAGAAAATCGGCAATATCCTTGCCACTTTCGGCAATTTCCTTTTCAAGCGGCAAAACTTTTTCCGGCGGGAATTTGTTTTTCAGGGCAAGGCGCACCAAAATTTCTTTGTTTCTTTTCATAAAATCCTCCTTAGGCAATGCCTTGCATAATTGACAGCATTGGCGAATAAACAGCGATGAAGATGATGCCGATTGACACACCCATAAACAGCATCAATATTGGTTGAATCATTGAGGTTACGGCATTAAGCGAGTTTTGAAGTTCCTCATCAAAATAGGCGCACGTGCGAAGAAGCGTTTCATCAAGGCTGGCGGTTTTTTCGCCAACCGCAACCATTTGGATAAGCATTGGCGGAAAAATGTTCATATCCTCAAGGGCTTTGGTTAAACCAACACCTTTGCGCACTTCTTCTGTTGCGACAGCAAACTTTTTTTCAACATATTTGTTGCCAAGGATTTTTTGCACAACCTCCATTGCTTCAACAATGTGCATACCACTTGCAAGCAACATACCAAACGCGCGTGAAAATATTGATGTAACCTTTGCGGTTTTATATCTTTTGATGAAACCAATTTTCATACCCAGCATATCAAAGAAATATCGCCCGTTTTTGGTTTTTGCAAACAGAATTATCAGTGCAATAATGCCAAATGCAATAAGGAAAATCATCATCCAATTTTGCGTGATATAATCACTTAGGTTAAAAATTGCCATTGTGATTGCGGGCATTGCAATATCCATATCACCAAGTGAAGTTTTGAATGTTGGCACAACCATAAGCATCATCAGTGCCAAAATGCCCACCGTCATCACAAGCAGCATAATGGGATAAACCATTGCGCTTTTCACTTTGGATTTTGTGCGGCTTTCGTTTTCATAATAATCGGCAATGTTTTGAAGAACCTTATCAAGTGAGCTGCTCATTTCGCCAACATAGATCATATTCCTGAAAAAATTTGGGAAGATTTTTTTGTGTTTTTCCATTGCTTGGGAAAGCAGTTGACCTGACTTGACATCTTCATAAACCATTTCCAAAACTTGTTTAAAAAACTTGGAATATGATTGCTCTTTCAGAATTTCAAGACAGCCGATAAGTTCAATTGAACTGTTAATCATAATTGAAAGTTGGCGGCAAAAGTGGGTGATTTCCTTCATCTTAACTTTGCCCGTAAGCGAAAAGAAGGCGTTGGGGGATTTATCCGCCACCGCGCGGCACGATATAAGGAACAAACCTTGATCTGCAAGTTTTGCGCGAAGGTCTTCTTCATTATTTGCAAAATAAACGCCTGTGAATTTTTTACGATCAAGATTGAAAGCTGTGTACTTAAATTTTTTCATAGTCTCTCCTTAAGGGGGCGCGGCCGTTGCACCAAAAGCAGCGCTTTTGGCGCGCGTTGCCCGCCGTTGGCGGGCAACGCCCAAATTTTGCGCCCGCAAAATTTGGCGGCCGCGCCGCATCAGAACAATCCCATATAAAGTGATATAATATCCCCGCCAAAAAACATTGCCAAAATCACCCCAAATGCCAAATATGGCGCAAAGGCATATTCCGCGCCCTTATCCCTTGAAAGCCAACGCGTTAAAAGGCAACCAATCGCCCCCAAAACTGCGCCAAAGAAAAGTGCCACCAGCACGCTTTGCCAGCCCAATATCAGCCCGCAAACCGCCATAAGTTTGACATCACCAAACCCAAGCGCTTCTTTTTTGTAAAACAGATATCCAAGCCCATAGAAAGCAAGCAGCACCCCGCCGCCAACAAACAAACCAATCACATGGCTTGCCCAGCCCCACACAGGGTCAAAAATCGCGCACAAGATTCCCAAAATCAAAAGCGCAATTTGAAAGCGGTCTGGAATAAACTTATGTTCAAAATCAATAAACGCAATCACAATCAAAACGCTGCACGCAAGCATCATTGCAATCGCCAGCACAACATTTGTTTTCCAAAACATCAGCGCGCATCCCAGCCACAAAATCATATTCACAAGTTCAACCAGAATATATCTTGGGCTGATTGGCGCGCGGCAATATGCGCAGCGCCCGCCCAAACAAAGCCATG
>JAFVTB010000008.1 GCA_017503445.1 Clostridia bacterium | reverse complement strand
CCCGAGGTGGCAGCCAGCGTTGAAAGCCCGGTTACGGCAGTTAAAAAACACGCCAAACCAAGCGTCAATACGCGTGATTTTTTCATATTCGTTATCTCCTTAGTTACAAAAGATTGCTCTTTCTTACCCACACTATAACGAATAATTTGGGGCTTTTGTTGATATATCTCAAATTGTGATATTTTTTATAAAAAAAACCGCAAAAACGCGGTTATTTTATTTTCTTAATTATCAGCATACCATCCTCGACATCCAAAAGTTTTGATTCAAGGTTTGGGTTGGTTTGCACCAATTGCAAGAACTCCCTAAGGCGCAAAATTGCGGTTCTGTGCTTATGGGCGGGATATTCCCCCGAAAGCACCTTACCCATGAACAGCACATTATCCGCCACAATTGTGCCGCCAACTGAAAGGTGATTCAAAAGGTGCGGCAGCTGGCGCCCATAGTGCGATTTTGGGCCGTCAAGGAAAATGAAATCAAATGTGCCATCAAGGTTTTGAACCACTTGATTGGCATCACCCAAAATTGTTTCAACGCGCGGCGATAAGCCGGCTTTTTCAAAGTTTTGGCGGGCAATTTCAAGGCGGCAAGCATCCTTTTCAATGGTTACAAGGCGCGCATCTGGCGCATGTTCAAGCATCAAAATGGCTGAATAGCCAATGGCTGTGCCAACTTCCAAAACTCGCTTTGGGGCCTGAACTTGCACCAGTTCACACAAAATTTGTGCAGACTTTGGACGAATGATTGGCACAAAGTTTTTTTGGGCAAAAGATTCAATGTGCGGCAAAATTGCATTAGATTGGTTCAATGCGGATATTGCCTTTTGCTGAAGAAACTGTCAGTGTGCCAAGTGTTGCCTCACCACCAACAGGCGTGTTGACAAGGGGATTTTCATCACTGTCAAGCCACGTGCGATAAATGCGGCCTTGTGTGCTTGCATTCAAGCTAAACTTTGCATTTTCACCAAATTGAATGGTCACCGCGCCGCGTTCAGTGAACACAGAATTTACGCCCAAAAGTGCATCAAAAGAAAGTTTAACCATTCCTGTTCCGGTGGTTCTTAACAGCAGCGACTGTGTGTTGCCTGCGGCTTTCTTCACATTGATTGCGCCATTTTTGGTTTGAATCTCTGCCGCCGCGCCAAGTTCACCAATCTTCACCGCTTTGTTGGCCGTGCGGATTGAGGTGTTGCCCATCACCTTTTGAATATCCACAGAGAAATCGCCATCATCATTGACAAGCGTCACTTCACCCGTGATAGTTTTGGCCTTCACGGTTGTGTAAAGCAATTTATTTTCACTTACAAGGTTGCCATTTATGTTCGCAAAATTCAAAATGCCGCTTTCCATTTCCACATCAACATTGCCCGTGATGTCGCCCATTGTGATGTTGCTGTTGTAACTTTTCAGTGCCACATTTCCAACAATATTATTGGTTGTGATTTTGCCTGTTTTTGTTGCCAACGCAAGATTTGGAATGGTTTTATCGCCATTTATCACAATTGCACCTTTTGTTGTTGAAAGTGCTGCACTTGAATTGATTTTTGTGGTTTCAAGCATTTTGATTGCCCCAGCTTTTGTGGTGACATTTGCCGCACCAACCACAATTTGCTTTGGCACATCATTCACCGTTGGCGCCCCGCCAAAAACAACACTGCCGCTGCCGGTGTTGATTTCAAAAGTTGCGCCCGAAACACCATCATTTCCACTGTAAACATTCAACCAAAGATTTGTTTGGTTGGTGATTTGCAGGAAGTTATAATTTGGCTCAGCCACAGTTATTGTAAGCGTTGTACCATTTTTTACAGCACTGATTTCATAAGTGCTTTTGGCATCAGTTTTCATAAAGCCGCGTGTGCAAGCATCCAAAATGATTTGGCTGTTGGCAATGCCATTTGCCGCACCAAAAGTGACCTTCACATTTGTGTGGTTTTCTGCATTAACAACGATTTTTGAATAATCTGAAAACTTAAACAACGCGCGGCTGTCGTTTTCCACTTTTTCAATCACAATTTTCTTATCATTTGATGCATACTTAAGCCCAAAAATTGTGGCATTTGGCACCAAAATAAGATATGCGGCCAGTGAAAGCACCACCGCCAAAGCAATTGTTATAACAATCAATAAAAAGGTTCTGAACCCCCCAAGTTTTTTTTCTGCCATATTTAAATTATATCACAAAAAATCTTAATAATCAAGATATAAAATGCGAAAAAAAAGCGGGCTTAAAGCCCCGCACTTAAATCAATATTATTAACTTGTGTTTTCCCAAGCGATTTTTTCTTTGAAAACTTACCGAATTTATGTCCAAAATGGGGATGAATACCCTGACTTGAGGCAACAGCTTCTTCGTGTTTTTCCTTATCAATGCGTGGTTTAATGGCTTTTTTGCGCACTTTTGTTGGATTTGCCCACACATCTTTTTGCGTATGCTTAAAATCCCTTAGGTCGGCGCGATAATCCATCCAATCATTGAATTTAACCACCTTGCCATAGGCCTTTTTAACAATTTTTTCGCCAAAATCAACAATTTGGTTTGCAAATGAAAGCGTCAAAAGCCCACCAATTGCCAGCCAACCTGCAAGTGCCGCAGGAAACACCCCAACAATCACCAACATCAGCAAAAATCCCCCACCAGTTTGAAGCCCCATTTTCACCCATTCCTTCAAACAGTCATCCCAAAGTTTTTTTGGCTTTTCTTTTTCTTTGGGTTTTTTGGGCTCAATTGGGGATTTAGGCATCGGCTGCTTTGCCCGGGTTTGGGCAAGTTCAGTGGAAAGCATAAGCGGCTTTTGCACATAACCTTTATCCCCAATTTCAACATTCACCGCAAGGTTTTTAAGCGCAAGCGCAAGGCGCGCAGCATCATCGGGGCTGCATGCGGCAAGATTTGCCCCTTCAACATCACCGGCATCACTGGTGATTTTAAGCCCAATATCCCGCGCACCACCTTGATTTTGCCCAAGTTGAAATTCCAAAACCCTGAAATTTTCTGTTCCTTGATGGATATAAAGGGCATTATTGTGCTTTGTAAATTCATACACCCCATCTTCAAATGCTTGTGGCACCGAAAAACTTTGCGCTTTTTTTTGGGAAAGATGCTTTTGCATTTCTTCATCTGAAATCATGCCAAGAATTGGGTTGTATGCCATTAAATGGGCCTCCTTTGTTCACACCATACACCACATTGCAAAATTTGTCAAGCACATTTTTGCCCCTTGACAAAACAATTAATGTGGTATATTATATAGAAAAGGAGTGGTATGGGAATGACTTTAAAAAACGCAAAAACACTTGCAAAATGGCTGTTTAATATTGGGGCGGCGCGGGTTGACCTTTTGGATGTGCGCAATAAAAATCAAGAGTTTGATTATATGGTGCTTTCCTGCACCGCACAAACCCAAGGGGCAAAACTTATCGCGGCAGAGCTTATCAAGTTCGCCACATCAAACAACATTCCCTTGCAACATACCGAGGGGCAATATAAAGGTGATTGGATCGTGCTTGATTTTGGCGAATTTGTTGTACATATCCTCACGGGCAACACACGCACCCGTTTTCATCTTGACAAACTTTGGAAAACAACAAAAAATCAAATCCAATACAAATAATTTCCGCCAAGTGGCGTTTTTTTTAATTAAAAAACAGGAACAAATTTCCTGTTTTTTTGTTTTTTTAATTTATTTTTATTTTTTCAGGCATAAAATTATTTATTTTTAAGCAAAAATGGGATGCGGGTGGCAAGCAAGGCGATGAATTCGCTGTTGGCGGGCTTTTCAT
>JAFVTB010000056.1 GCA_017503445.1 Clostridia bacterium | reverse complement strand
CGGATTTATCAACCGCGGTTGCGCAAAATGATAAGGGGCATATTGAAAACCGTATCACTGCCTCAATCGTGGTTTCGCTGTTCATTTCATTTTTGTTTGTGCCGATATATATGGGCGCGGGCGAAGGTCTTGGCAAATTCTTTTTTGACAACGCCGATTGTGGCAAAATGCTGGTGTGGTCGGCGTGGATTATGGTGCCGATCGGGCTAACGAATATCACATCTTCAATCCTTAATTCACTGGGCTATGAAGTGAAAAGTATGAAAAACTATATCATCGGCGGGGTGGTGATGCTGGTGTGCATTTGGGTGTTGCCTGCCTATATTGGCATATATTCTGTTGTTGTGGGTATGGGGCTTTGTATGGTGATTTCAACGGTGCTGAACATAAGAATGATAAACAAAATCACCACTTCGCGTTCCCGCGTGGCAAAGTCAACTTTCCTTATGGCGGTTTGCTGTGTGCCTGTGGCAAGTTTGGTAAGCTTCTGCACAAATCTTCTTTCGCACTTTATGCCATTGTTTTTCAATTTGGCAATCTCGTGCAGTTTGGGGCTTGCGGCATTTTTGGCGCTTTGCCAAGTGTTTGACCTTATTGATATCCGCCTTTGGTTTATCAATTTCAAACAAAAATTCAAGAAAAAAATTGCGTAATGCATTTTTTTTATTTTTTTTATCAAAATAAAAATATGTTAACGCTTATTATTCGGGCAATTATTGTTTACCTTTTGGTTTTGTTGGTGTTTCGCCTTATGGGCAAGCGCCAAATTGGCCAAATGCAGCCCTTTGAACTTGTGCTTACGCTTGTGATTGCAGACCTTGCCACAATCCCAATGGCGGAATCCGCAATCCCAACGCTTAATGGCGTGGTGCCACTGATCACCCTTGTTGTGGTGCATTTTTTCCTGACATTTTTTTCCAAAAAAAGCCCCAAGGTTGCATCGCTTATCAGTGGCAAACCGATGATTATTATTGACCCAAATGGCATCAGTTATGAAACCATTGAAAAACTGAACATCACCGTTGAAGATATCTTTGAGGCCATACGCGGGCAGGGGTATTTTCGCCTGGAAGAGGTGCAGTATGCCATTATGGAAACAAATGGTGTTGTCAATGTGATGCCAAAGGCGCATTGCGCGCCCGTAACACCCCAAGACTTGGAGCTTGCCACCGAGCAGGCGCGTTTACCCGTTGCGGTGATAAGCGATGGCAATGTACTTTTGGAAAATTTTGAAAAGGCAAATATAAATCAAGAAACCCTTGATGATGTTTTGCGCGCAAATCAAATCAAAAGTGCAAAAGAAGTGGTTGTGCTGACGGTTGATGGTGCGGGGGAATGTTATTTGCAAACCAAAACCGCGCCGTTTAAAACTTTTGCGCTTGGGAGTGCAAATGAATAAAAGATATATTTATGTGATTTGCATTGCCCTTGTGCTTTTGGCAGTTTGCGTGACAGAGCAAATTATGATAAATAAATTTCTGGGCACAATGGAAAATAAGGTTGCAAGTTTGATTGAATTTGTGTGCGACAGGGAAGATATAAACACAAATGAAATCTATGAAAAAGTGGTTGATATGGAAGACACTTGGAATGGATATGAAGGCGCGCTTTGCTTTTTTGTCAACCTTAAAGATATTGAAGACCTTGGCATTGAACTCACCAAAATGAAAGTGTATGTTGTTGAAAATAATGTGGTGGAGTTTAAGGCAAGTTTGGCGCTTATGCTTTATTACATTGATGG
>JAFVTB010000055.1 GCA_017503445.1 Clostridia bacterium | reverse complement strand
GGCTTAAATCCAGGAACTTTTGATGCAGGGATTTCAACAGGTTGTTTTGTTTGTGGATTAACACCTGTTCTTGCTGCACGAGTTTTAACTTCGAATGTACCGAAGCCAATAAGTGCAACTTCTTCACCTTTTTTAAGTGTTTCAGTCAACACTGCAAGTGCTGCATCATAAAACGCTTGTGCATCTTTGATTGTTGAGCCAGCTTCTTCAGCAATGGCTTTAACGAATCCTCCTTTGTTCATAACAAAAAATCTCCTTTTTTTACTTGTTATCCAAGTTATTTTGATTATACCGTTTTTTTTTATAAAACACAAACAAAAAAAGGCAAAAAATTGACAAAAACAAAGAAAAACCGCAAGATTATGCGGTTTTAAAGGGTTTTAACCCTGTTTTTTCATATAAATCACACCAATTGTGCCTGGGCCACAATGGCTGCAAATAGTTGATCCGGCATCAGAAACATAAACTTCCTTAAAGCCCAGCGCCTTAACTTCCTCCACAAAACCTTCACGCACACCCGGCATCTTTGATGAACTTGTGATAAACACCCTGCCCATATCTGGCGGACATTCGGCAACCATATCCTTAAGATATTTTGAAAGTGCGCCCTCAATTTTACCCATATATTTCTTGGTGGCATTCATTTTCCCGTCTTGCAACTGGATCAAAATCTTTAAACCCAAAAGGTTTGCGCCAAACGCGGCAACACTGCTGCAGCGGCCGCCTTTGCGAAGATAATTTAACTTACTGATAAGAAAAGATGCCTGAACACGCTTTGATTCTTCATTAATTTCTTCCACAATTTGCTGAATCGGCATTCCCGCCTTAACCTTATCGCAAGCCGAAAGCACCAAAAGCCCACTGCCCGAAGACAAACTTTGCGTATCAATCACAAAGACATTTTCAAGTTCACTTGCGGCTTTTTGGGCGTTTCGGCAAGTGCTTGAAATCCCTGATGAAAGTGCAAAATGAATAACAGCATCGTGGGTTTCAAGGGCTTTTTCAAACAATTCTTTATAATTAAAACTGCTTGCCGCAGCCGTTTGCGGCAATTCCCCCGTTTTATCCACATAATCATAAATCATATCGCTGGTTAATCCGCCGCGATATTCATCTTCCCCCAAAATGTTTGGGATATAAGACAAAATGATGTTGTTTTGCTGAATTAATTCTTGCGGCAAATCGCAAGTGTCGTCAGCAGTTATTGCAATTCTCATGTTTTTCCCTCCACTTTGATATATTTTAACACCACAAAACAAATTTGTCAAATTCCTGTTAATAAGGTATATACAAATTTAAATAAATATGCTATAATCATAATATGAAAACTGAAGAAAAAACAAAAGTTGATCATTCAAATCACAGACAAAGATTATATAACACCATTCAACGCGTTGGGCTTGACAAAGCAAACAATTATATTGCGCTTGAGTTTATTTTGACATTGGTTTTGCCACGCGTTGACACAAACCCAATTGCGCATAAACTGATTGACAAATTTGGCGACATCCCATCTGTTTTGGATGCCAGCGCAGAAGATTTGGCGAAAATCCCCGGCATGGGGCCCAACAGTGCGCGTCTTCTTTCCATGTTTCCCGACATCATTGACAGATATCTTCAAGACAAACAACGCCGCACTTGCATCTTAAACTCTCGCGAAGCGGTGGTGGCGTATTGCAAAACACTTTTGGGCAACAAACCAAATGAAGAACTTTATGCCATTTGCATGAATCGTGCATACAAAGTTTTGCGCGTTGAACTTTTGGCAAAAGGCACGGTGAATGAACTGCTTATAAGCATGCAAGAGTTTTTGCGCAAGATGATTTCCATAAAAAACAATTATTATGTTGTTCTCACCCACTCTCATCCCGACAGCAATTGCCAACCTTCGCGCGAAGATCGCATTGCCACAACAAGGTTTAAGGAAAACCTTGAGGGTGTTGGGCTTGTATTGCTTGATCATTTCATCATTGGTCCAAACGGATATTATTGTGTGCAAGAGGATTCTGCACATGACAACTAAACCACGCCTACTGCTTCACAGTTGTTGCGCCCCTTGTTCAAGCGCAGTGCTTGAACGTTTGATGCCCACATTTGATGTAACGGTTTTTTATTATAACCCAAACATTTGGCCAGTGGAAGAATATCAAAAGCGCCTTGCCGAACAAAAAACTTTTTTGGACAAACTTGGCGTTAGAATGATTGAGGGCGAATACAACCTTGATGAATATCTTCTGGCAATCCAAGGCAAGGAAAACATGCCTGAAAAATCGCCAAGATGCTTCGATTGTTATCGTTTTCGCCTTGAAAAAACGGCGCAAATTGCGCGCAAAAACGGTTTCGAATTCTTTACAACAACACTTTCTGTCAGTCCGCATAAAAATGCCGATTGGTTGAATCAAATTGGTGAGCAGCTTTCCACACCGCAAACCAAGTTTTTGGCGGCAAACTTTAAAAAGCAGAATGGGTATTTGCGAAGTTTGCAACTGTCAAAAATCCACAATTTTTATCGTCAAGGTTATTGCGGATGTCAAATGTCGCACGCGGCATGCGTAAATAAACTTGAAAACCCGCCCAAAGTGTGATATATTGTGATTATGCAAAAATTGCAATTTCAAAAAAAATCAAGCGCACGCGTTTTGCTTACAAGTTTTTTAAATGGGCTTGTGCTTGCGGTTGGGATGATTGCGCTTTTGGTTGGCGGTTTCTTTTCAACGCACAGTCACTTCAAAATTGTCGGAAGCTCTATGCAGCCCACGATTGCCGCACACGGGTATGCATGCTATGTGCAGAAAAATTCTGCATTCAACTATGGCGACATTGTGGTCGCTCACGATGAAAGCGTTCACACCGCGCCGGTGATCAAGCGCGTGATTGCATTGGGCGGCGATCTTGTGGGATTTTATTTTAATTCATCACCTGAAAATTTTGAAATTCCGTATTTTCAAATCTTGCTTGTAAAAAACGGGCAAACTGCCACACTTTTGGAAGAAAAATATCTTTACACCGGTGTGGACAATGCCACAGCGCAAAACCAGCTTCTTATTAATAATCAAAAAGCATATCAAAACTTTATTTCTTCAACCGCCATCGCTCCGCATTTGCAAGATTATGCCTTCAATGGCCAAATTGTGCAGGTGCTGCCGCTGGCGGACAAAGAAGTGTTTGTTTTGGGCGATAATCGGCTGGTAAGCAAAGATTCATCAACCTATGGCGCGATCAATGCTGCATCAGTTCAGGGCAAGGTGACGCAAATCTTTAAGGTCAACACCCCCGCATTAAGCATTGCGCTTAAACATATTTTTGGATTTTAAAAGGATAAACATATGAAAATTGGTCTTGTTGGCTTGCCAAATGTTGGCAAAAGCACACTTTTTAACGCACTTTCAAACGCAGGAGCAGAAAGCGCAAACTATCCGTTCTGCACTATCGAACCAAACATCGGGATTGTTGATATAAAAGACGAACGCCTTGATGTGTTGGGCAAGCTGTATAACACTCAAAAAATCACGCCCGCTTGCATTGAATTTGTGGATATCGCCGGCCTTGTTGCGGGCGCAAGCAAGGGCGAAGGGCTTGGCAACAAATTCCTAAGCCACATCCGCGAAGTTGACGCAATCGTGCAGGTTGTGCGCTGCTTTGATAATGATAAAATCGTAAGTGTCTACAGCGATGTTGACCCCGCACGCGATATCGAGGTTATCAACCTTGAACTTATTTTGTCAGACCTTGAAAGTGTGAACAAGCGCATTGAAAAAGCCGCAAAACTTGCCCGCCAAGGCGATAAGGATGCAAAAGCCGAACTTGCGGTGCTTGAAAAAATCAAGCCCGTGCTTGAAGATGGCAAATCCGCCCGCACAATCGCGTTTGATAAGGACGAAGAAAAAATTGTTAAGGGCCTGTTTTTGCTCAGCACAAAAAAAATTATCTACTGCGCAAATATCAGTGAAAACAGTTTGCCAAACTTGACCGATGCAGAGGCAAAGCACGTTGCCAAAGTGCAAGAAATTGCAAAGTCAGAAGGCGCCGAAGTGGTGGCACTTTGCGCAAAGATTGAAGAAGAACTCATCGCCCTGCCGCCTGAAGACCGCGAAATGTTCAAGGAAGAACTTGGCATCACCGAAAGCGGTTTGGATAAACTTGCTAAGGCGGGATATTCACTTCTGGGCTTGATGAGCTATCTCACCGCCGGCGAAAAAGAAGTGCGCGCATGGACCATTGAAAAAGGCACAAAAGCACCTCAAGCCGCAGGCAAAATCCACACTGATTTTGAAAAGGGCTTTATCAAAGCCGAAATCGTGAATTATAATGATTTAATCACTTGCGGCAGTTGGCAGGCAGCCAAGGAGCAAGGCAAACTTCGCCTTGAAGGCAAAGAATATGTGATGCAAGACGGCGATGTCGTGCTTTTCAGATTTAATAATTAGTTGACATCTTCAAATTTGAAAACTATAATATCATTAAATCGGAGGATTTTATGAAATTTAAAGATGATGAAACAATTGGCT
>JAFVTB010000054.1 GCA_017503445.1 Clostridia bacterium | reverse complement strand
GTTGAACTTCAAGATTATCAAAAAGTGTATGATGCAACGCTTGATGCACCGATTGCGCTTTCAAGCGTGGTGGGCATTTGCGATGATGACCTTGACACAATCACAATCACAGGCAGATTTGATGACAAAAATGTTGGAAATGATAAAACAATCCATCTTGGCATTGCTGGCGTGGGCGCAAGCAATTATGTTCTTGGCAATCAAACCGCACTTGGCGACATCACAGCGCGTGAGGTTGTGCTTGAAGGCACGTTTGATAAAATCTATGATGGCCAAACCATTGTTGATCCAAGCAATTTCCTTGTTTTGAATGTGTGCAGCGGTGATAATCTTGCGGCAAACGGACATTATGAAGATAAGCACGTGGGCGAGAACAAAAATATCATCTTTACACTTGATGGCACTGATGCACAAAACTACACACTGGGCACTTGGGTTTACACCGGCACGATTTATCAAAAAACTCTTACCTTTGCCCAAAAAGATTTTTCAAAACAATATGATGCCAGTGCAGATGCAGATGTTTCCCTTTCGGATATTGAAGGCATTGCCGATGGCGATGATATAACCATTGAAAAAGCGCAGTATGTTGATGTGTTTAACTTGCAGCCTGATGCAACTGTTGGGGATAAATATCTTCAAATCACTTTTGCGGGCGCGGATAAAGATAATTATATCCTTGAACTTTTGCCAACGGCAATCAAACTTCGCTATATAACCCTGCAATATCATTATGGTGATGAAGCGGATTACAAGGTTGAATTTGTGGCAGATGGTGAAACAATCAATAAGGGCATTGAAACCCAAGAAGTTGCCTATGGCTTTGCGGTGAATTATCCACTTTATAACGAAATCAACACTTTGGCATCGCCATCGCGCGCGGGATATGATTTTGTTGGTTGGACGCTTGACAAAGCAAACCTTTTGGGCTTTACCGAAGCCACAAACACGAACATTGTTGATATCCAAACCCTTGCACAAAACAATTGGACAATTCACCTTTACGCCGTTTGGCAAATTCAAAAAATCACCCTTCAAATTGTGGTGATGACAGAAAACATTGCCAATAACGATTTTGCGGAATCTGAACTTGGTGGCACATTTACATTTGATGGGCAATCCACCCAAACACGCATTGAGTGCGCATACCACGAAACCCACACAATTGTGGCGATTGCAAATCAATTCTTTAATTTTGAAAGCATTGAATTTAATGGTGAAGTGGTGTCAACGCGTGCAGAATATCAATTCCAAACCAGTGAAAATGCAACCATTAAACTTAACTTTGCAAGAAGTGAAGTCAGCGTTGTTTAGCACACAGGCGATTTTGAAGTTTCAGGCTTTAATGAAACAATTTGGCAAAAGCAAAATGAAACGCTGGTTGCCACAACAAAATATAATGGCGTTTTGAAACTTCCTGCGCTTTCAACCTATGGCCACACATTTGGCGGTTTTGAAGATGAAAGCAAGCAGCTATACGCTGCAAACAGCAGTCTAACCGTTATGACCACCACATTTGAACTTTGGGCACTCTTCACGCCAAAAACAATTCAAATTGCAGTCAACACAAATGGCGGTGT
>JAFVTB010000053.1 GCA_017503445.1 Clostridia bacterium | reverse complement strand
CTTGAAAAGCACAGTGAAGGTTTGATTTGCCTTTCCGCATGCCTTGCGGGGCATATCCCAACTCTTATTGTTGAAAAACGCTTTGATGAAGCCGAAGAGCATATTTTGCGCCTTAAACAAATGTTTGGCGAAGATTTTTATTTGGAAGTGCAGGACCATCAAATTCCCGAACAGCGCGAAGTGAATGTCAAATTGATTGAATATTCCAAAAAATTTGGCATAAAACTTGTGGCAACTAACGATGTTCATTATCTTAATAAAGAAGATGCCGAAATGCAAGACATTTTGATGTGCGTGCAAATGGGCAAAACCATTGATGATCCTGACAGTATGAAATTTTCAACCGATGAGTTTTATCTTAAAACCCGTGAAGAGATGGAACTTGCGCTTCCGGGGTTTGAAGAGGCGCTTGATAACACCCTTGAAATTGCCGACAAATGCGATGTAACAATCCGCAGCAAGGGGTTTGAAGATATCCCGGGCGTTGACAAGCAAAAATATGTTTTGCCGGCAAATGAAAACTATATCCCATACTATAAAGCCCCAGATGGTATGGATAACTTTGAGTTTTTGAAAAAACTTGCCTATGATGGACTCAAAAAATATAAGGAAGTTACGCCAAAAATCCTTGACCGCCTTGAAACTGAACTTGAAATCATCAAGGAACTTGGCTTTGTTGAATATTTCCTTGTGGTTTGGGATTATATCAACTGGGCGCGTTCAAACGGAATCCCTGTTGGCCCGGGGCGCGGCAGTGGCGCCGGAAGCATCGTGGCCTACACCAGCGGCATCACACTTGTTGACCCATTGAAATATGACCTTATCTTTGAGCGCTTTATCCACCGCGAACGCGTTTCAATGCCCGATTTTGACGTGGATTTTTGTATGGATCGGCGTTTGGAGGTTGTGGAATACACCCGCCAAAAATATGGCAAAGACAACGTTGCGATGATTGTCACATTTGGAACAATGGCTGCCAAAAACGCCATTCGTGATGTGGCGCGTGTTCTTCGCGTGCCATACAGCGAGGCGGATAAAATTTCCAAAGAAGTTCCCGCAAAATTGCCTGATGGCCTCAAGCATCCTCCTGTGCTTAAATATTATTTTGGTTGCACGGGCAATCCAGATGATGCAAAATATATTATCCCAAGTCTTCGCAAAATGTATGACGAAGATGACACAGTCAAGCGCGTTGCCGAAATGGCGATGAAGCTTGAGGGTTTTCCACGCAACACATCAACGCACGCCGCGGGTGTTTTGATTGCGCCAGAGCGCGTTGATAATTATATCCCGCTTGCAAGAAACGGTGATGATATCACTACGCAATACAATATGACGGAGCTTGAAAGTCTTGGCCTTCTCAAAATGGATTTTTTGGGGCTTCGCACCCTCACCGATATTGATAAAACCCTGAAGTATGTTAAAGAAAATCATGGCATTGACATTGATTTTTATGACATGGAATACAACGATCCAAAAGTTTATGAACTGATTTCCAGCGGAAATACAGAAGCGGTGTTCCAGCTTGAAAGCGGCGGCATGAAAAAGTTTATGCGTGAACTTCAGCCCGATTGTCTTGAAGATATCATCGCGGGCGTTGCACTGTTCCGCCCAGGGCCAATGGACAGCATTCCACGATACATCAAAAATAAGCATAATCCAAAAGAAGTTGAGTATGCCCATCCACTTCTTGAACCGATTTTGAACGTAACCTACGGCTGCATTGTGTATCAAGAGCAGGTGATGCAGGTGTTCCAATCGCTTGGCGGATATAATATGGGCCAGGCGGATAATGTGCGCCGCATTATGGGTAAGAAAAAAGTTG
Organism: Clostridia bacterium; assembly: GCA_017503445.1. Lineage (GTDB taxonomy): Bacteria > Bacillota > Clostridia > Christensenellales > UBA1242 > UBA5489. The sequence continues at coordinate 3,089 of JAFVTB010000053.1, read as the reverse complement.
ATAAAATGGCTTATGAAAAAGAAAAATTTATCAACGGTTGGAAAGACCCAGAGGGCAAAAAAGATATTGATGGTTGTTTAAAGCGTGGCATTCCAAAAGAAGTGGCGGAAAAAGTGTTTGCCGAAATGGAAAGTTTTGCGTCATACGCCTTCAATAAATCCCACGCCGCCGCGTACGCATACCTTACTTATCAAACTGCATACTTAAAGTGTTATTACGAACCAGAATTTTTAACCGCTGTGCTTAATGACCGCATCACAAGTATGGATAACATCAAAAAGTATGTCACCTACGCCCGCCAAGAAAAGATTGAAATTTTGCCGCCGGATATCAATAAATCCCAAACATACTTTTCTGCGCATGATGGCAAAATTCGCTTTGGCATTGGCGCGTTGAAAAATGTGGGCGTTGGCATTGTGGAAACCATTATTGATGAACGCAAGGCAAATGGCGATTTCACATCGTTTGAAAACTTCCTTGAACGCGTAAACAATCAGGCGCTGAACAAAAAATGTTTGGAAAGTTTGATCCTAAGCGGTGCATTTGATTCGTTCGGCATAAATCGCGCCACACTTATGACATCGTATGATTATCTTGTGGATAAGGTTATAAAAGAACGCAAAAGCAAAGAAACAGGGCAATTTTCTTTCTTTGACAACGCGGTTATCAAGCAGGAAGACACCTTTAAATATCCAAACATAAAGGAATACAGCAAAGAAACCAAACTGAAGTTTGAAAAAGATGTTGTTGGGGTGTATATCTCTGGCCACCCGCTTAATGATTATGTTGATAAATTCAAAAATTTCAACCTCACCAGTGATATGATGTATGAAGTTGATGATGAAATTGGTGAAGACAATTTTGCCCAAGAAGATGCCGCGGTGCAAGATGGTATGGTTGTAACTTGTGGTGGTGTGCTTACGGAAGTCAAGCGCCACATCACCAAAATGGGCAAGCAAGAAATGGCAATGGTTGAACTTGAAGACATTTATGGCACAATTCATGTGATGGTCTTCCCAAAAGTCTATGCAAAACTGAAAGATGTGTTAATTCAAGACAGTTTGGTAACCATCGCGGGCAGGGTTTCAATTCGCGATGGCGAAGCGCCAATCGTGGTGTGTGAAGATGTGCGCCCTTGGTTTGCTGAGGCCGCGCCCGCCCCTGTGCAAGGCGCCGCGCAAAAGGTGTATCTTAAGTTTGACCTGACCGATGCAAACCTTTACAAAAAAGTTTGCACGCTTTTGGCTTCGTATAATGGAACAAGCGAAGTGATTGCAAAATGCACCACGCAAAACAAGCCATTTCGCCTTGGCGTAACCACAGGCGTGAATAATTATCTTATCAACCAATTGAACGGCCTTTTGGGCAGCGAAAATGTGGTTGTGAAATAAAATTGATATTGACAATGTCAATTTTTTATTTTAAGTTTAAAAAAACAACCCAAAGGAGTTATTATGGAAAAATTTTCAAAACTTAAATCATTTTTCAAAAATCCAATCAAAAAAAATCCTGAGCGGGAATTTGTTAAACATTGTGATGGCGAAGTTTTTGCAAAACTTGAAGTTTTTAAAACCTTTGTTGGCAAAATTGAATCGTTCAGTCCAAAAGGCCTTTTCAAAGTGCATCAAAATGGCCAAGAAGTTTTTGCGAAAACAGGCGAAATTGCTTATGACACAGGAGATGGGCACGAAAAGCGTCAAATCACATCTTTTGTTTTCCCAACGGAAGATAATTCACAACCTGCAAGCCGTTATATTGAATTCCGCAGCGAAGGTCAGCCCGTTGGCATTGGCAATGTTTGGCACAGAAGTGGCAAATCCAAAACAATTTTCCTTTATGAAAACAAAAATTCAACAGGTTTTGCAGAAGATATTATTTCACTCATAAATATTTATCCAAATGGCAAAATTTGGATAAGTTTTAGTAGTATGGATGATAACTGGCTTGGCGAAAGCACAATTGTTTTTGATGAAAAAACAGGCAAAAATATTTATGACCTTGCCATCGCGCCGCACCTTCTTGGGCTTGAGAAAGGAGAGCCGTGGTCTGCCTTGGCTGCAGAAAATTGTGTGGGTAAAGAAACCGTTTGCCACCCAATCACACTTGCGCAAAAGCTTTTGCATCAAAATCCGCAAATGTTTAAGTTGGTTGATTATCTGGATATTTGCCGTCGTCGCGACCAAAAAGAAACCGAAAATGAAAAATAAAGCAATAACTGCTTTATTTTTTTTATTAAAAATTATTTTTTTTGGGTGGCGTAGCAGCCGCAGTTTTGTTGTGGGGCGGGGGTGTAAAGTTCCACCAATATGGTGTCTTCGCCAATTTTGCAAATTTGGTTGAATGGGATAAAGATGTCTTGACCGCCCTTAAACACATTCCAAAAGCCCTTACTGCATGGCAAAATCAGCCCGCAGATTTGCTAAGAATGAAGGTCAAACACAATATCCACAATATGCCCAAGCCGCTTGCCATCAACCACGTTGACAACTTCTTTACAGCGAAGGTCCAAAAACGAACATTCCAATCCCCAAATTCCTTTGGTGTATCATACGCGCGCCCTTTGCGAAAAATAACATTTTTTGTCAAAGATTTTGAATTTTCATAATTGCAAATCTTTGCCCATACAATTTTTTATGCAAAAAAAATGTGGGGAGCATCTTTCGCTTTCGCTTGTGCGCGTTGGGCAGGTGTGCCAAATTGAAAAGGTTGCAAACGCAATTGATTTTCGCTATCGGCGCCGCCTTGCGGAGTTGGGTTTTTTAACGGGCGCAGAAATTGTTGTGCTGAAAAAAGCCATCAAAAACAAAACATTTTTGGTTGGCGTGGGCGGCTGCGCGTTTACAATCCGCCGCGATATTGCAAATGCAATTTTGGTGAGGGCGCAATGAAAAAAATCCTTCTTGTGGGCAATCCCAACACAGGCAAAACCACACTTTTAAACACCCTGACCGAAAGCCACGAACACACAGGCAACTGGCATGGTGTTACGGTGGAAGAAAAAGAAAAGTTTTTTGTGGAAAATGGTGAAAAAGTTGCGGTGGTGGATTTGCCGGGGCTTTACTCTTTAAACGCTTTAAGTTTTGAAGAAG
>JAFVTB010000052.1 GCA_017503445.1 Clostridia bacterium | reverse complement strand
GCGCCGCCGCAAGTGCTCAACTTGATGAATGGGCAAAGCGCAACCATGTGAAGATTATTAAACACCAAGAAGGCGCTGATGCGGCGGCGATGGTGTTTGATGCAATGGCAAGCGCAAGGGCAAAGCAGCCTGATGTGCTGATTATTGACACCGCGGGGCGCCTTCACACCAAAACAAACCTTATGGAAGAATTGGGCAAGATTGGCAGGGTGGTCAACAGGGAAAACTATGGCGCAAAAACCTACACCCTTATTGCCCTTGATGCCACAACGGGGCAAAACGCGCTTTCACAAATCAAAACATTTGATGAATTTGTGGATATTGATGGCATAATCCTTACAAAACTTGATGGCACAGCCAAGGGCGGTGTGGTGCTTTCAATCGCGCGGGAATATGAAAAACCAATTGCCTTTGTGGGCGTTGGCGAAAAACTTGATGACATTGAACCCTTTGATGCCCGCGAATTCGCCGAAAATCTGTTATAAAAACAAAAAAAATCACCGAATTGGTGATTTTTTTATCTGATGCCAAGTTTTGTTTTAAGTTCTTTATAAGCATCCAAATCTTTCTTTTTAAGATAGTTCAAAAGATTTTTGCGGTGGCCAACCATTTTCAACAGCCCACGGCGAGAGTGATTGTCTTTTTTGTTCACTTTCAAGTGTTCTGTCAAGTGGCGAATGCGTTCTGTCAAGATTGCAATTTGCACTTGGGTTGAGCCAGTGTCTTTTTCGTTGATTTTGTATTCAGCGATAATTTCACTTTTTGCTTTCATTTGTTCCCTCCTGTAAAAATGTCGCTTCAAACAACGGCGGCCGCAAAAGATTTTTCAATCAAAGGCACTTGCCCCTTGGGATTCGCGCGCCACCCTTGCAAAAAGCCACGAATAATATAACACAGGCATTATTCTTTGTCAAGATTTTTTTCTGCAAAATCGCGGATATAGCCACAAATCATTTCATTGGCTGCCAAAGGCGGCGATTTTTTCATATTTGAAATATAATAAAACTTGTTTTTTTGCAGGTTTTCGATTTTTGCAAGGAAACTTTCGCGGTTCAAATCTTCTTCAAAAAGCACCTCTGCAAACCCAGATTTTTTAAACACATTGGCATTTTCAATTTGGTCGCCCCTTGAAACGGTGGTGGGAAGGGGGATAAGAAGCATTGGCTTGCGAAGCGCCAAAAGTTCAAAAATGCTGTTTGCGCCCGCGCGGCAAACCACGATGTCTGCAAGCGCGAAATAATCATATATGTTTTCGGCAAACTCCACTTGGGCATAGTTTGGTTGGCTGACACCCTTGGAATTGCCACTTCCCACAAAGTGAATGATGTTGTATGCGCGCATTTCATTAAGATTTTTAAACACAAAATTGTTGATTGATTTGCTTCCTTTGCTGCCGCCAAAAAACATAATGGTGGGCTTTGATTGTGGAAAGTGGCAATATTTTTGGGCAATTTCTGCATCACCTTCAAAAATTTGCGGGCGTACGGGGCTGCCGGAATATATGCATTTATCTGAAATGCACGTTTCCCGAAAACTTGTGAACATAACGGCGGCTTTTCGGTGAATAAGTTTGTTTGCAAGCCCCATTGAAAAATCGCTTTCGTGCGAAAGCACGGGGATTTTCAGTTTTGCCCCCGCCATTGCAACAGGCAGAGAAACATACCCCCCCTTGCAAAAAATCACATTTGGGGCAATTTCCCTTAAGATTTTTTTTGTTTTGCGCACTGATGACACAAGTTTGAATGGGATAGTCAAATTTTTCAGCGAAAGTTTGCGATGAAATTTCACCGCGGGAATTTCAATAAATGTGATTGATTTGTCCTTTGAAATAAGGTCCTTTTCCATACTGTTTGGCTGGCCAAGATAATAAATCTTGAAATCTTTTTTAAGGTCTGGAATAAGCGCAAGGTTTGGAATAATATGCCCGCCTGTGCCCCCGCCTGTCATAACCAAAGTTTTCTTTTTTTCCATATTGTTATTATATACATTGCATCACAAATTATGCCCAGTCATATTGGCCAAAACTTTCGCATAGCATTGAAGTATGAAAATTTTTTCCTTTAAGATTTCAAAGCGTTCGCGCCTTAAAACCATTGCCACAAATGGCATCATTTTTGGTATGCTTGCAACGGTTTTTGCGTTTTCTTATGCCGGTGGCACGCTTCAGGCGTTTAACAGCAAAAGTGGGGTGGAGGCCATTTATCACGGCGACCAAAATTCAAATAATGTCAGTCTTATGATAAATGTCTATTGGGGTGATGAGTTTATCCAGCCCATGCTTGATGTTTTTGCAAAATATGATGCGAAAACAACATTTTTTGTTGGCGGAACGTGGGCAAGTAAGAACGAAGAAATGCTGAAAACAATGGCTTTGGGCGGGCATGAACTTGCAAATCATGGATATTATCACAAAGATCAAGACAAAATTTCTGCTGATGAAAATTATAACGAAATCAATCAAACGCATCAAATTGTGAAGGCACTTACGGGAGTGGAAATGACGCTTTTTGCCCCGCCAAGTGGCGCGTTTTCGGATACAACGCTTAATGTAGCGTACAGTTTGGGCTATAAAACCATTATGTGGACGCGGGATACAATTGATTGGCGCGACAAGGACGAAAACCTTATTTATAATCGCGCGGTGAAAGATGCAAAAGGCGGCGATTTGGTGCTTATGCATCCAACAGAAAAAACTTTGGCGGCGCTTGAAGAAATCATCAAAACTCTGCAAGAAAAAGGGCTTAATGTAACCACCGTCAGCCAAACGCTTGGCATAACAAATAATTGACATTTTTTTTGCTGTGTGCTAAACTTTCAAACAAAGGAAAAAGATATGATTTTTTTGGATAATGCCAGCACAACAAGGTTGTCTGGCCGCGCGGCAGAAAACCTGCTGCATTACAGTACAACTGATTTTTATAATCCAAGCGCAAGCTATTATGCCGGTTTTCAAAACGCAAAGCAAATCATGGAAACCAAGGCGCTTTTGGCAAAGCACCTTAATGTAAAGTTTAATAATAATATTATTTTCACCGGCAGCGCAACCGAAGCCACAAACCTTGCCATTTTTGGAAGCGTGCGCACATCGTGGAAAAAAGCGGTTTTTTCTGCGGGGGAGCATCCATCTGTTTACAACAGCGCCCTTCAGCTTAAGGCCCGCGGGATTGAGGTTGTGTTTGTTGACCTTGACAAAACCGGCGCAATTGACCTTGAAAAACTTGAAGCCGCCCTTGATGAGGATGTCAATTTCATTTCAATTATGCACGTCAGCAATGAAACAGGTGCAGTGAACAATCTTGAAAAGATTGCCGAAATCAAGGCAAAAAAATGCCCAAAGGCACTTTTTCATGTTGATGGTGTGCAGGCGTTTGGCAAGGTTTCAACAAACCTTGAAACCTTTAAGCCCGATTTTTACACCATCAGCGCGCATAAGTTTCATGGCCCAAAGGGGCTTGGGGCGTTGTATGTGAAAAATCCCGCCAAACTTTTGCCAATCATTCATGGCGGTGGGCAGGAATATAATCTTCGCAGTGGCACGGAAAACTTGCCCGCAATTATGGCGCTTAAAGGTGCGTTGGAAGAATGTGATGCGTGGCAAAATCAAAAACTTTTGAAAACGCTTTGCATTTATTTTAAAACAGAACTAAAAAGCCGCTTAAATCCTGAAATCCCGATGAAAATTTTGGAGGGTGAAGGTTTTGCGCCGCATATCATCAGCATTTCTTTTGTCGGTTTGAAAGGGCAAGTGCTTCAAAATATGTGCGACCAAAAAGGGCTTATGATCAGCACCGGCAGCGCGTGCAGTTCAAAAAAAATGGGCAATCGTGTTTTGGAAAATATTGGATATTCCAAAGATGAAGTTTTGGGCAATGTGCGCATAAGTTTTTCAAGGTATACCAGTAAGGAAGATGCGCTTGAAGGTGCAAAAATTTTGGCGGAGTGCGCCAATGAATTATGGAGAAACACAAGATGAAAAATGTAATTTTATTGCGATATGGTGAAATCCACCTTAAGGGGAAAAACCGCAGTTTTTTTGAAAACATTTTGTTTCAAAATCTGCAGAAATCGCTTGCGGGCATTGATTGCAAAGTGTCAAGAATTTCAGGAAGATACCTTGTCAGTGATTATGACCAAAGCATCACAAGTCAAGTGATTGAAAAATGCAAAAAAGTGTTCGGGTTTGTTTCCCTCAGCCCCGCGTGGGAAGTGGACACCAGTGTTGAAAACATCAAAGATGCGGCGATGGACCTTGTGCAAGATATCACGATGATACATAACAATAAACCTTTGACATTCAAGGTGAAAACTAAGCGCGCGGATAAGAAATTCCCTGTGCCAAGTGATGAGTTTTCTGCCCAAATGGGCGAATTTGTGCTGGAAAACTTTGACGGGTTTTCGGTGAAGATGCAGGGGTATGACATTGAACTGAACATTGATATCCGCGAACACGGCAAAACATATGTTTTTTGGCAAAAAATTGATTGCCTTGGCGGCATGCCGGTGGGCAGTGCGGGAAGCGGGCTTTTGATGCTTTCAGGTGGGATTGACAGCCCTGTTGCTGGATATATGTTGGCAAAACGCGGGTTGAAACTCAGCGCGCTTC
>JAFVTB010000051.1 GCA_017503445.1 Clostridia bacterium | reverse complement strand
GTGCTGATTGCCGCTTCTGAAAATTTATCAAATGATTTTTTGATATCGTCAAGCTCTTCAATTTGCGGATAAAGTGTGAAAAGGGTGTTAAAGCTTTTTGCAAGATTTTTATATAAAATCAAAAGTTTTTGAATTTTAAGGTCATAAAGGTTTTGGCTGCTGGCTTCGATTTCTTTGGATTTTCTCAATGCGTTTGCAAGCCCAATATTCAGTTTGTCTTTTTCTTCCATTGCGCGGCGAAGGTTGGTTAGTTCAGAAAGCAAAGAATTTATTTTTGTTTCAACTTCTTTTTGATTATATCCGTCTTTTTGGTGTGAAAACATATTGCCCCTCCAACATAAAGCAAAATTATGGCGGCATTTGCAATGCCAAACCACAGCAAATTTAATATGTTTACACTATACAACAAAATCAAAAAATCTTCAAGTGTTAAAATAAAAGAAATTTTGAAATGCGCGGGTTTTTTGTAGAATATCCCCGTTATTATCGATGAAAAAATAAATGCCAAAACATAACTTGCGGCGCAATATTGCGCGGGGATTATGCCATGATAAGCCAAATATCTCACACTTGCCACACCCAAAAGGGCAATCCCAAGCCAAAAACTGCTGTCCAAATTGAAATAAAATGCCTTTAAAAGCTGCCAAAGCCCAATAAAAAAGCACCCAAGCGAAAACCACATTGGAAAAGGCGCCTTGGTGCCTATCATATAATATAAATTCACCGCACAAAATGCGATGATTTCAAGCCAAGCAAAGATGTTAAGAATGATTGACCGTTTCATTTTTCTTGTGTTTAGTGTAAATCAAAATAAGCCCAATTATTCCACCAATCACCAAAAGGATTGAAAGGACTTGGCTGACTTTCAAGCCCGTTTCAAAGAACATCAAACTGTCGCCCCTGAAGGTTTCAACAATCGCGCGCCACACGCCGTATATGCACATATATGCGCATGCCACCGCGCCCTTGGGCGGCTTTCTTTTAAAGAAAAGCAAAAGCGCCACAAAGCCCAACATGCAAAATGCGCTTTCCCAAAACATTGTGGCAAAGTGCCACACGCCATCAATTTGGATTGACACAGGGAAAAAGTGCAGAGAAGGGTTTGTCACCTCTATGCCATAGCAGCAGCCCGCAAAAAAGCATCCGATCCGCCCAATGGCTTGACCAATTATCAGTGATGGCGCGGCAATATCCAAAATTTGCAAGAAATTTTTTTTGTGGATAAGGCAATAAAGCACGATTGCAACAATGCCGCCAATCACGCCGCCAAGGATCGCAAGCCCGCCGTTCCAAATTTCAAAAAATTGCAAAAAGGTGTAGGTGTTTCCTGAAAAGATGCAAAAGTATGTGCGCGCGCCCAAAATTGAAAGTGGGATTATGTATATGGCAAGCAGCAAAATGTCATCGGTGGTCATGCCGCGCTTTTTTGCATTAAAAACCGCAATTGAAATTGCCACCAAAAATGCAATGCCCATTAAAAGGCCATAATATGAAATTTCCAGCCCAAAGATTGAAAAGCCGGAACTTACGTGTGAAAGCATATTTTTTCCTCTCCCTTATTCAAACAAATTTGTGCTTGGATATTCAGGTTCACTGGTCAGCAAAATTCCAAGTTTTTTGATTGTATCTTCATCAGTTTGCGATAAAATAAATGTGCTGTGTGCCTCAAGGTTTTTCAATTGCTTCAGCGCCCCAAGTGCCTTTGCGGCAAGATTGTTTGTTGTGGCACTGACACTGAGTGCCAAAAGCATGTCTTTCAGTGATAAAAGTTCGCTTTTTAACCCCAAAATGTTTTTATTCAGGTGCAAAATTGGGCTTATGATTGACTGTGGAATAAGCGCATAATCATCTGTAATCCCCGCAAGTTTTTTGATTGCATTCAATATGCACGCGCAGGGCGCTGAAAGCGTTTTTGTGCGTCCGCTTATCATTTCACCATTTTCAAGCATGATTGAAAACGTGTGGCATTTTGTGTTGGCTTTGATGTCCAGGGCGTGCTTGACAACAGGGCGCTGAAGGGTTGAGATTTCAAGCTTTATCATAATTCTTTCAATGCGCTTAACAACCTCAAGTTCACAAAGCCCCTTTTTATAATCACAAAGCGCGCGGAAATAACGGCGGATGATTTCCTGTTTGGCTGCATCTTGCACGCATTTGTCGTCAATAATGCCACTTGCAATCATATTGACGCCCATATCGGTTGGTGAAGCATACAAATTGTTTTGTCCCGTGATGCGCAATAAAATTTCCCGAAGAAGCGGAAATGCCGCAAGGTCACGGTTATAGTTCACCGCCTGCACGCCGTATGTATCATAGTGGAAATTATCAATAAGGTTTTCATCGCCAAGGTCTGCCGTTGCAGCCTCATAGGCAATGTTGACTGGGTGGTGAAGTGGCAGGTTCCAAACGGGAAAAGTTTCGTATTTGGCATAGCCCGCAACGCTTCCGTTTTTATATTCGTGATAAAGTTGTGAAAGGGCGGTTGCAAGTTTGCCGCTGTTTGGCCCAGGTGCGGTGATGACAACCAATTTTTTTGTGGTTTTCACAAATGGATTTGCACCATATCCTTCATCACTCACCACCGTTGCCACATCGTTTGGATAACCTTTTGTGTAGGTGTGATAATAAACGCGTTCATTGCGGTTTTCAAGTTTTTTGCCGAAGTTTTTTGCGGCGGTTTGCCCGCTGAACATTGTGATC
>JAFVTB010000050.1 GCA_017503445.1 Clostridia bacterium | reverse complement strand
GTTCACACCATAAACAAACATTGGCACATCGGCATCGGCAGGCGCGGTGATGATCACCTTTTTCACGCTGCCCTTGATGTGCTGTGAAAGCGCTTTATGTGACTTGAAAACCCCTGTGGCATCAACAACAACATCAACATTTGCTTTATCCCAAGGGATAAGTTTTGGTTCTTCCGCGCCAAAAATGGTGATTTTTTTGCCATTGACAACCAAAAATTCACCTTTGATATCACAAGTGCCGTTCCAGCGACCAAAAATGGTGTCATGCGTGAATTGATATTTTGCATAATCCAGCGTGAGTTTTGGATTGTTGACCGCAACAACCTCCATATCCGGGCGATTTGCAATTATGCGAAGAAGAATGCGCCCAATGCGGCCAAAGCCATTGATTCCAATTTTTATTTTTTTCATAATAATAATACCTCCCATAAACGGGCGCCCTTTGCAGCGGGCCGCGCCAAAGGCGCACGCCGCTCCGCCGCGCCCACGCGGCGGGCAAAGGCGGCAAATGCCGCCTTGCGCAAAGGGCGCCCTCAAAACCTATATCAAATTTTCAGGGTTAAGCCCCAAAAGTTCTTCGGCAACAAATCTGCCATCTTTTCTTATAAGCACATCATCAAACCAAATTTCCCCGCCGCCGCATTCAGGAAGCTGGCAAAGCACCAAATCCCAATGCACCGCAGATTGATTTCCGTTGTCCGCATCATCATAGCATCCACCCGGTGTTAGGTGAATTGACCCACAAATTTTTTCATCAAAAAGCGTGTCCAGCATTGGTTTTGTGATATACGGATTCACCCCAATTGCAAACTCTCCAAAAAAGCGCGCACCTTCATCAGTGTTCAAAATCTCATTCAGTTTATCGGTGTTTGCGCCGGCGGTGGCTTCCACAATTTTGCCATTTTCAATATGAAAACAGATATTATCAAAACGTGTGCCATTTTCCATACTTGGGATATTATAAGTTATCACCCCATTCACACTTTCTTTGATTGGTGCGGTGTAAACTTCGCCATCAGGGATATTCATTTTTCCATCGCATTTGATTGCTTTCATACCTTTGATTGAAAAAACCAAATCTGTGCCGGGGCTTTTGATGTGAACCTTGTCGGTTTTTTCCATAAGTGCAACAAGCGCATCCATTGCGCGTGACATCTTTGCATAATCCAGCGTGCAAACTTTGAAAAACATTTCTTCAAAAGCATCGGTGCTTATCTGCGCGCTTTGCGCAAAGCCCGGCGTTGGCCAAGACAAAATCACCCATTTGGTGTTGTTCACGCGTTCTTCAAAATGGACGGGTTTGACATAATGCGTTGAATATATTTGCATGTTTTTTGCGGGGATATCGCTGTCATCAAACACATTGTTTGTGCCACCTATGCCAATATATGCGTCCATTTCTTTCATCATTGGCAAATCAAATTGTGTTTTAAGCGTAGCATATTTCGGCGTCATATTTTTCATCACTTCTTTGCCAATTTCTTGCACGCCAAACTTCACAAACGGCAAGCCGCCCGCGGCAAAAATTTGCGCAACAAGGATTTTTAAAAACTTTGTGTCCACACATGATGCATCAATCAAAACGCGTTCACCTGGCTTGATTTCACATGCATATTCCACAATGTTTTGTGCAAGTTTTTGATAATATTGTCTCAAAATTCCCTCCTTTCCCAAAGTTCAATTTGTTTGACACGCACTGAGCCAATGTGTTTATGGCAAAAAATTTGCATACCCACATATCCCATAAGCACAAGCCCCAAAAGCGCACCTGTGACCAACAGCATTGCCATCATTATGCTTAGTGTAATCAAACTTGGCAAAAATATCAAAAGAAAAATCATCGCGGCTGTCCAAACCGCATAGCTGGAAAATTTCACAATTAAGCCAATTGGCATCTTTGGCGATGCTAATTTGGGCAGATCGTCCACTTCGATATATTCCACATTCATTTGCACCCAACGATTGATTTTTGTCAGCACCGAAACATTGGTTTCTGTCAGTATAAGATGCGCGCGCGCGGAAAAATACATTAATGATATATTGCCTTCAAAAAATGTGAAATTGAAAAAAAACTTTGATAGTTTTTTATAAATTTTTAAAAACCAGCCCTTAATTTTGCCCATTTTTTTTGCGCGGAAAAGGGCAATATCTGCACTTGATTGCGCTTTTTCCAACAAAAGTTTTATGCTTTGCACATTGAAATATTTGCAATTTCCGCGCACCAAAATCAATCCTTGTGGCGGCAAGGTTTTTATGGTGGCTGAAATCATTTCTTCCTCTTTTGTGCCAACGGGATAAGTGTCAACCAATATGCCTGATTTTTTTGGAATTTCCTGCAATATGTGATGATTTTTTTCACACAAGATCACAATTTGCAACTGGTTTTGAAAGGTTTTTTGAAGATTGATTATTTCTTTTGCGGGCATATTGCGCGCGCAAAGTGGCATCACAAGAAAATTCATCTTGCCCCCTTAAAACTTATTTATGCGCTGTTGGTGGCGGCCTCGTTCAAAATCAGTGGTCAAGAAAAGTTTTATCATTTTGATTGCCTTTCGCTTTGATGTGTGGCGCCCCCCAAGCACAAGCACATTTGCATCATTGTGCTTGCGTGCCAAAACGGCGGTTTGTTTGCTGGTGCAAAGGGCAGCACGGATTTTGGGATTGCGATTTGCAACCATGCTCATGCCAATCCCCGTTCCGCAAATAAAAATGCCAACATTTTGCGGGTTTTCAAGCACGCGTTCAACGCCTGCATGGGCAAGGTCTGGATAATCCACCGTGTCATTTGAATAACACCCAACATCAATTGCGCTTATATTTTCACTGTTGAAAAATGCCTTGATTTCTTCCTTAAGCTTAAATCCCGCATGATCACAAGCCAAAATAATCATAAAATCACCTCTTTTTTAAAAAAGTTTATCAAACTTTGCGGGGAATGTAAAGCAAAACAAAAGGATTTTATCCTTGTGGCATACATAAAAAAAAATTGTTTTTGCAATATATAATTAATAAGTGTTTGTAATTGTTTGACTTAAAGCGCCACATTTGATAAAATGTTGACAGAGCGAGGGGGAAATTGTCTTTTAATAAATCTGTTCAAAAGATATTTTTTATGTTGGCGATTTCAATAAGCGCCGTTTTGTTATGCCTTGTTGGCGTTTGGGCAGCCGTGCAAATGAACCTTAATTTCCATGGCAAAGTCAGCCCGGATATTTATTGCAAGATAAATGCGCAATATCTGCAAACAATTGATGGAAATTCTTCTTCAATTAACAAAGAGATTTTCAACAACAATAATGGCGCGCAAGTTGGTATGCCAACCACAAGTGGCAACACGCTCAAAGATCTTAATATTCAACTTTCTGGCGATGTTACAACTGCGGTTACTTTCCAGTTAACCAACTATACACCCAATAAATATATTCGCCTTTCGGTGGCTGATATAAGTGGCGCAACAATTAAAAGTGGTGATGTGGCAGTTTGCCCACCCGCAAGCCAAAGCACCACCCCACAAACAATGACAATCTTTGTTGCAGGCGATTCCCAAGCAACCACCGCAACAATCAGTTTGAAAGTTGAAGAGGTTTATCAAGTGAAAGTTGCAGGCACGGGGCTTGCGCTTGATGCAACAGACAGCGATGAAACTTATGATTATTATTACTTTGCCCCAGGCGATAATTGCGAAATCACCCTTGAACCAATGGTGGGATATCAACTGCCAACCACAATTATTATTCCAACTGTTACGGTTCCAGATGAAGAAGCAGAAAATGCAACCAAAGAAGTTTCAATCGCAACTTATTCACGCGACAGCAACACATGTGGCACAGTTTCACTTCTAAATAAATATCTTAAAAACAGCACAATTTCGGCAAACTGCAACCAAATTTTTGCAATAAAACAATCCAATGGCGTTTCAATGTTAAATAATCAAGCAACAACAATCGAAACTCCAGTTTATATTGATGTATACAAAAAGACAATTAAAATTAATGAAAGCCAAACAACCGCCAGTGAATTAGAAATTCGCTTTAATGACACAAATACCCCAACAGAGGGATACAAAAAAGAAACCATAGAAGGCACAACTTTGGAATTTGAGAAAACCCTCGACCCTATAAACAGCGGGCAATATTTTGAAGAAACAATACAAGATACAACATATCTGCCAAACAATGGGCATTATTATCGCGCAAAAGACGGCCAAACAACTTATATTGTCCTTGAAGCCGGCTTTATTGAATATCCATATTATGTTGAAATGGGAATGTATCCACAAACAAAAGCCACTCCAGCCGGCGCGCCAACCGACAACCTGGACAACGGACAAACTTTCACCGATGGTGACGGCATAACTTATGAATATGTTGTCAACACTGATGCAGAGAAAACCGGTTGGTATAAATATGAACCAATCAAATGGATTGTGCTTGGAACACAAGACAGCACATATTCATTAAGCGAATTGAAATTTCAAAATGGCATGCTTTACACCGACGGCGCGTGTGGGAAGCCATACACAGGACAACTTTTGCTGATGAGCGCTTATGTGCTTGAAAGTTCAACATATAACGAATCCCAATCTTCAACACAAAAATTTTCAACCTCGCGTGTTGCAAGTTGGCTTAAAGATACTTTCAGTCAATTTTCGACAGGCATAAATGGCATAACCATGGGGAATGCGGCTAGTGCAGGACAATACTTAAAGAAACAATCTTTGGATTCATTGGCTGTAACATCAAATTATATTAACTCTGCTATGAGCAATACTTTTAACAATGATAATATGCAAACTGCATTCTTCTTGCTTGGTGGAGTAGGCAAAGCTACACTTATTAATGATGAAAATGATAAAGAAAATGGCTCTATTAGTGTTGATGAACACTATTATGCCGGAACATATTTTAATGTTGGTGGAATATACGAAGGAAAGGGACAATCAACATTCAATGTGGGCGTGACATCGCCAACGGCTTATGCAATCGCAACAGGCGTTGAAAGAAGCTCATTTTCGGGTATTACTCAATCTCAATCATTTTCTGCAACCGCAACACGCGGATGGGGCGGGTTTGGAGATAGCACTGCAATATCAACCTGTGCATATTGGACACGCAGTGGTGGCGAATCATTTGGCGCATATGTGATCAGCATGCAAGGCAAACCAGTCAATATTTTGGCAACCAACGACAACGTTGGCGTGCGCCCAATGGTTGTGTTGGATATGGGCTTCTATGAAACAGGAATATATACGGAAACAAACAATGCACAATCACAAAGCGAAACATAAAAAAATTATCAGCCATGTGGCTGATTTTTTTATGTTTTTTAATATAATTTATTTAAAAAAAACAACTTTTTTATTAAATAATTAAAAAACAATTATTTTTTATTTATTTTTTTGAATTTTTTATTTTTTGGTTTTATTTTTATTTGTTTTATCTTTTTAATAAAAAACTCTTAGTTTCCTAAGAGCAGTTGTTTTTGGATTTCCACTAAATCAAACTCGGTTTTTTGGCGGGGTTTATAAATGTCATCAAAATCACCATTTTTGCGTGGGATAATATGAATATGCAAATGCATGATGGCTTGTTGCGCGGCGGCATTGTTGTTGGCAAGGATATTCACGCCGTCAAAACCACAATTTTCCACAAAGTGTTTGGCAATTTTTTGCACAGTTGCCATAACGGCGGCAAGCACATTGGGCGGGCAATCCAAAATGTTTGTGCAATGCACCTTTGGCACAACCAGTGTGTGGCCATAAAAATCGCCACCAATATCCAAAAACGCAAGGGTGTTTTCATCTTCAAAAATTTTGTGGGCGGGGATTTCGCCGCCAACAATTTTGCAAAAAAGACAATCTTTCATTCTTCATCCTCCACCGTTTCCACCAGCAAGGTTTCTTCACCAAGCCCGGAAACGGATTTTAATTTCCTTTCAATTGTGCGGGATTTTTTGGTTGCAAACTCTATTGTGTTTGAGGCCTCTGCAAGCTTTTTCTGGGTTTTGGCAAGCAGTTCAACAAACTTGCCAAACTCTTGCTTGATTGCACCAAGAAGTTGATACACTTCACTGCTGCGCTTTTCAATTGAAAGGGTTTTAAAACCAAGTTGCAAGCTGTTTAAAAGCGCCGTGATTGTGGTTGGCCCGCAAACAATAACCTTATAATCGCGCTGAAGGGTTTCCGTCAGGCCCGGACGGCGCAAAACCTCTGCATACAGCCCTTCAATTGCCAAATACATAATTGCAAAATCCGTTGTGCGGGGCAAAACAATATATTTTTCTTTGATTGATTTGGCATCTTCTTTGATGCGTTTTTCAAGGGCTTTCAAAGCGGCTTCAACATCTTCTTTGGTTCCACTTTCACTGGCGGCCTGGATGCGCTGATAATCTTCAATCGGGAATTTGGCATCAATTGGCAAAAGAATGTTTTCTTCGTTTTTCCCGGGCATAACAACCGCAAAATCAACGCGTTCACCATTGCCACGGATATCCACCTGCTGCACAAATTGTTGCGGCGCAAGCATTTGCTCTAACAGATGCAAAAGTTGAACTTCGCCCCATGTGCCACGCGTTTTGACATTGGTGAGAACTTTTTTCAAATCCCCCACGCCACTTGCAAGGTTTTTCATTTCCCCAAGCCCTTCATAAACCGATTGCAGGCGCTGGTTGATCAAACTGAAACTTTCCGTCAAGCGGCGTTCCAAACTTACGTTCAATTTTTCGTCAACTGTTTGGCGCATTTGGTCAAGTTTGCGCTCGTTGCCTTCTTGCAAACGCTCAAGCCCTTTGCCAAGCACATCGGTGGCGCGGTTAAGTTTTTCTTCGTTGGTTTTTAAAATGTTTTCAAGCCGAGTTTGCACAAGGGAAAACTCTTGCTTTTGCAAAAAAGATTGTTGGCTGATGGTTTTTATCACGCTGTCATTATAAGATTTTATGTTTTCCAGCATCAATTTGTTGATTTGTTGATACATTTCTGCCTGATTTGAAAAGCCAGCTTTGATTGTTTCATCCGTGTGGTGGGTGGTTTTTGGTTTTTTGAAAATCAAAACACACAAAAGCGCGCAAGCCACCACCAAAACACTAATTATTATTATTTGTAAAATCATTTTTCACTTCCTGTATAAGGGCGGCCTTTTGGTTTGCAATTTCGCCATCAAACACCCGTGAAAGCAAACCCGAAAGCACACTTGCATATTTTTTTTCAGGGATTTGTGGGCAATTGGCTTTTATATCATCACCCGAAATATCCAGCGCCTTGATGTGGGTTGGAAGTTTGTGTTTGATGATATAGCTGTAGAAAAACTTATATTTTGCATAAAGTTTTTTGCTGCGTGCCATAAGGATTTCGCCAATTTGGTCAAAACAATTGAAATATTTGAAAAAATATTGCTTGTTATTCATTTTGTTTAGGGCGTCATAATATCCGCAAATAACATTGTTTGTGTTTTGGATTTGTGCATTTGGCAAACAAAAGCCACTTTTGCCAAGCAAATCCTTTATAAAATATTCAATACAATCAGGGTTAACGGTGTCAATGATGTCTATGAGCAGCCCATAAAACATGTTTTCAACAGAAACCTTTTTCACCATTTTTAAATGCACGCGATTGGTTGCAACAAAAAAACTGTTCCAAAGCCGAAGATCATTGAAATAGCCAAGCCCCTTTAAATGCGCCTTGCGCCAAGAGATTGGATATTTGGTTGATGAGCGCAAAATGGCCATAAGTTCATCAAACTTTTTTGCGGGCGAAACATCATGCAAAAGGTGTGCATATTTTTTTGCGGCCGCAAGCGTGGAAAAATCAATCTTAAAATCAAGCTGGCTGGAAAGGCGAATCATCCTGAGGATCCTTGTGCCATCGTGGGCAAGCACATAGCCGGGAACTTCCACCGTGCGGACAACTTCATTTTTCAAATCCAAAAGCCCAGAATATATATCGATGATTTTTTGTGTTTCAATATCATAATAAAGCGCATTGATTGTGAAATCGCGGCGCATTGCATCTTGACGCAAATCTTCAACATAACTTATGCTTTGCACCTTGTGCGTGCCGCCATTATAGTAATTATCCTTGCGAAAAGCCGTGTATTCATACACTTCATTTTCACACTTGATTTTTACATAACCAAGCTGTTGAGATTTTGAAACAATTTCAAACTTTGTGTCTTTCAAAATGTGGGCAACTTTTTCGGGCGTCAAATTCCCCGCAAGGTCAATATCCGTGTTGCCAATGCCAAGCAAACTGTTGCGTACATAGCCGCCAACAATAAAAAGTTTGGAGTGTTTTGCAAACACTTCAGAAAGGTCTTTCAAATTTTTTGAAACAAATATTTTCATCATGGCTATCATATCAAAAAATTTTCAAAATGGCAATAAAAAAGGTGGAATTTAAACTTCCACCACAACAAGGTTATGCAGCGCGCGTGTGCAAGCCACATATTTGATGTTTTTCAAAATTTCATGCTTTGATTTTTTGCCTATGTATATCACGGCATCAAATTCAAGCCCTTTGCTTTGTGCCGCCG
>JAFVTB010000049.1 GCA_017503445.1 Clostridia bacterium | reverse complement strand
GATCCAAAAATTTGCGATGAAATCCGTCAAAATTATGAAAAAATTTTTGTGGACGAATATCAAGATGCCAACCGCGTGCAAGAGAAAATCATAAGCGCAATTGCAAAACCAAACAATCGATTTATGGTTGGTGATGTCAAGCAAAGCATTTATGGATTCCGACAGGCCGAGCCCGATATCTTTTTGGAAACGTTGCAAGATTTTTCCACAGGTGGACAAAGTGAGGTTGGCTTTTTAAATTATAATTTTCGAAGCCATATGCTTATTTTGAATTTTGTCAATTTTGTGTTTTCAAGAATCATGACCCCCGCCACCAGCAAAATTGATTATGCAGAAACCTCGATGTTTAAGTGGGATAATGTTTATAAAGAAATTGAAAATCAAAACCTGCCAACGGTGGAAATCAATATTATTCAAAAGCCCGAAAAGCCCGAAAGCCCCCAGCCCACAAAGATGTACAGCGTTTTGGATAATGTTGACCAAGAAAAAACCTACACCGATGCGCAGCTTGAAGCATTTTTTGTGGCAAGCAAGATTGAAAGCATTTTGGGCAAAAAAATCTTTGTTGCAAAAGAAAAAATAGAAAGGGAAATTACATATAAGGATATCACAATTCTTTTGCGCAGCCGCGGGGCATATCTTGATGAATTTTGTGCGGTGATTACTGGGCTTGGCATTCCGCTTTTTGCCAACACAAACAATTCGCTTTTTGCAGACAGTGATGTTCTTCTTTTGCAAAGCATATTAAAGCTTTCAATCAATTTTTGTGATGACATTGCGCTTTGTGCAGTTATGAAAAGCCCTTTTGGAAACTTTTCTTTGAATGATCTTGTCAAAATCCGCCTTGCCGGCGCGTCGAAAGCGCCATTTTGGAAATGCGTGCAGGATTATGATTTTGATGACGCCATAAAATCAAAAATTGTTGCGCTTCAAAAATTTTTGGAAGATTTTAAAACAACTTGCATGTATTGCGGGCTTAATAAGGCGTTTTCAATGGTGCTTGACAAGTCAAATTTTTGGGCATATCTTTTGAAAAAGCCAGGTGGCATACAAAAGAAAGAAAAAGTGCAAAAATATTTGAATGATTTTTTGGCAAACGGGTATAACTTTGATCCACTTGGGTTTTTGGAATTTGCGTTGAACAACAAAGATGACATTAAATCACCTGATTACATGGGTGGGGAAAATTGTGTCAGCATCACAACCATGCATTCAAGCAAAGGGCTTGAATACCCCGTGGTGATTTTGGCAAATGCAAACCAAGATTTCAACAAAATGCCCGTTGCAAGTGAAATCAAACTTAATCAAAAATATGGTTGTGGGTTGAAATTTTATAACACGGAAAATCGCACGGTGCAAACAAGTTTACCGTTTGAGGCAATTAAAAAAGCCAACAAAAATGATGACTTTGCGGAAAAACTGCGGCTTTTATATGTTGCCCTCACGCGGCCGCAAAATCATTTGATTATTGTTGGTACAACGCCAATCCTTGATTTTGAAACATTTTCGTCTGATTATCAAATCACTGCGCAAAAAAGTTATCTTTCGCTTATGGTGAACTGCTTGCCAAGGCATGAAATTGAAAAAATTAATGCCGGTGAAAATGTTGCAAATAAAGAATATTCTGTAAATGTGATAAGCGGTGATTTTGAAAAATCATTTATGGAAAAATCTGCAAAGATTTCAGGGGTGCCGAATCAGGCTGTGATGAATGAGATGAATAAATATTTTGATTATTGCACCCAAACAATCAGTGCACCGCTTTATAACAGCGTCAGCACCCTTCGCAAAAAATTTGAAAACATCACTTTGGCGTCAGACCAGCAAAGTGTTGAAATCAATAACCGTGACATCGGCACACAATTTCACAAAGCGCTTGAACTTGCAAATTTTGAAAAAATCCAAACCTTGAAAGATGCCCAAATGTTTTTGGAAAAAATTCCAGATATTAATCTTGTTGATGCGGGCAAGTTGCTTGATGTGATTCAACTGATAAAATCCCTTGGCAAGTTTGATTATGCCAAAGAACTGCCTTTTTCTATGCGGCAAAAGCTTTGTGAAATCGATAAAACTTTCACCACGGATGAAATTGTGGTGAATGGGATTATTGACCTTGTTTGTTTAGGTGATGAAAACATTTTGATTGATTATAAATACACCACGGAAAAAAACATCCAAAAAATTGTGGAAACATATAAACTTCAGCTTGAACTTTATCAAAAAGCACTGGAAAAATCGGGAAAAATCAAGATTGATAAAAAATATCTTTTGCTTTTAAGCACAAGCGAGCTTGTGGAAATAAAATAGTTATTAAAAAATAACTAAAAAATTCAAAAATAACTAGTGAAAATATTAGTTATTTTTTTTTTGATGTGATATAATAAGCAAGAAAAAACAAAAATAAGGAGTTTTTTTGTATGTTGTTTAGCGAATCAACCAGCATTTTGCAAGATATCCAAGCCATCATTGCCGCACTGTTTGTTTCCATCGATTGGGACATCATCTTTTTTGTTGGCATTGCGTTTGAAATCTTGTTTGCAATCTTTTATATCATCAAATCACGCTTTTCTTATGAAGTGCGTGTGGTGAAAAAACTTTTAAAACTTAATAACTGGCTTAATAAAAATCGGTATATTGACCAAAACAACTTGATTGAGTTTAATAATATGATGAAGCACACGCCAAAGCATTTGCGTTATTATTGGCATGAATATATGCTTAATCGTGAAAAACAGCCAAGCCATTATATGAGTACATATAATCTTGTTGAAAAACCACTTAAATCAAGTTCATATCTGGCAAACATCAAAAACTTTAAGACAACAACAATTATTATGGCAGGGATTTTGCTGCTGTTTTCTGTGCTTAAAATCAGCACCGTCACACCAACCCTTGGCGATATTGGGCTTTGCATAATCACTCCGCTTCTTATGGTGCTTTTGTATGGCATTTTGTCAATTGTTATGCGCGCCAGTCAAAATATGAACATCAATTCGCTTTATCAATATGTTCATTATTTTGGAAGATTTTTGGACAGGGCTGTAAGCACAATGCCTGATTACGTTGATTTTGAAGTTCTTTTCACGCGTCGTGAGATTAAAAAAGGCATTCCTGTGCTTAATGAATATCTTGAAAAACGCGCCCGCCAAGAACAAGAAGAGCTTGAAAAAGCCCGTGTCAATGCAGTTGAACACGAAACTTATGATTTTTCAAGCACAGGCATCAACGGCAGTTTGGTGCTTGAACGTGCAATTAATGAATCTGAAACTTATATAAATATAAGAAGTCGTCTTCTCAGTGAAATTCAGCAGCTTGAAGGTGAAATTGAAAGCATAAAACGCACTTATGAAAACACAGAAAAAGATTATCAAAAGAAAATGCAAGTCAGCAAAGAAAATGTTGATCGCCTGAGAAAACAACAAGAAGAAACCACAAATCGTATTGAAAATAACTATATCAAAAAACAACAAGCTGACGAAATTAAAAAGCAAGAACAACTTGAAAAAGATCACGATGCTGCAACAATCCGCTTTAATCAAGAAATGGAAGGGCTTAACACGGAAATTGCAACCCGCCGCACAGAACTTGAACAGCGCAGAAAATATGTTGAAGAGGCAATGAAAGCTGAATATCAAACTTTTGCCACAAAGCTTTATAAAAGTCTTGAAACCATCTTAAAAGAAGAAAATCAAGATGAACGCGATGAACTTGTGGAAATCAAAGACGAAATTGCCGAAAGTTTGCAACAAGCCAATGATGTTATCGCACAAAAAGATCGCGAAATTGATGAACTTTATAAGATCATGCAGGCCAACGGCATTGATGTGAATGAATATGCCGGCTACAGCAGTGAAGCACTTAAGCGCGAAAGCAAAAAGAAAAA
Source organism: Clostridia bacterium (assembly GCA_017503445.1). Taxonomy (GTDB): domain Bacteria; phylum Bacillota; class Clostridia; order Christensenellales; family UBA1242; genus UBA5489. Next base: position 3,614 of record JAFVTB010000049.1, on the reverse strand, counting down.
ATCAAAAAAATCAAAACAGGAACCTCAAGTTCAACAAAACGTGCCACAATCCGAACCTGCCCCACAACCTGAACCATCGCAAAATATGGCAGCAGCCGCACTTGCCCCAACAGCAAACTTTGCAAATGACCCAAATCTTATTCCGCTTGACCAAATCCCAGAGCATGAAAAACAATATGGCGAAGATGGCGGATTCTATGACAAAAACGGCTATTATCGCTATGCAAATGGCACATATTTCACTCCAAACAGTGAATTCCATGATGAATTTGGCGGTTGGTATGAAGCCGATGGCATCACATATCACGAACCGGATGAAAATGTTGTTGAAAACGCCCAAGCTGCAATGGCAGAACAGGTAAATGAAGAAGAAATTGCCCAACAGCAACCTGCCCAAGCAGGGCAAAACCCAACTGGTCTTGAGCTTATGAATGCTGTTCCTGAAAATGAGCGCGAATACAGCGATGATGGCGGATTCTTTGATAAGGAAGGCAACTATTTCTATCCAAACGGAACATTCTTCACGGCCGATGGAAGGTTCTTTGATGAGTTTGGCGGCTGGTATGAAGCCGATGGTGTGACATACCATGCACCAAATGAAGATGATGCAGATGATGATGTTGACCAAGCCACTGCTGAACCGGTTGTGTTTAAGGAAGACAGCAAAGATTCAATCGTGCTTCGCGATTTGAAAGATGAAGACCCAAATGCTGATGAAGAAGAAAAGCAAAAACTTTCAGATGAAGCATTAAAGGAAATCCAAAAACTTCGCGATCAGTTTAATATCGAAGTTGAAAAAGACAAAACCATCACGCCAGAACAGGCCGCCGAAATGCTTGCAAAGCCAGAAGATGAAACCCCGCCAGAAGTGCAAGAAGAACCTGCACAAGCGGAAGAAGAAAAACCGCAAGAAATCGCGGATGAAGTACAACCTCAAGAACCAGTGCCAGAAGAACAACCTGCTGAAGAAACTTCTGCGCCAGAAGATGCGCCTAAGCGCAAAAAAGAGGTTGAAATCTTTGGCGGCGCAGATGAAAACGCACTTTCTGCAAATGATTTATTTGCCGGCGCGCCTGCCCCTGTGGTGGATGAAGCGCCAATCCAGCCAATGACAGAGGTTGCGCCAAAGAAAGGCCGTGGCCGCCCACGCAAAGAACCTGTGGAAACAGTGGAAGAACCAGCCCAGCCAAAGAAAGGTCGTGGTCGTCCAAGAAAGGTTGTTGAAGAACCAGCCCCAGCGCAAACTGAAGACCTGTTTATGCCTGCACCGGCCCCAGCAGAAAGCTTGTTTGAAGCGCCAGCGGAACCTGTGGTTGAAGAACCAAAGAAAGGTCGCGGTCGTCCACGCAAAGAGGCGCCTGCTGATGCCCCTGCGGCGGCACCTGCAGAGCCCAAAAAAGGCCGTGGCCGCCCACGTAAAGAACCTGTGGCAGAACCTGCGCCTGAAACCCCAAAGAAAGGCCGCGGCAGACCAAAAAAATCGGTGGCAAACCAAGTGGTGCCGGAAAAATCACACGATTTTGCCGATCTTATGACCGCCCCAAGCGATGATGAACTTGACAAACTTAACGAAAAAATTGCCAGCGAAAACAAACGTCTTGCCGAAAGCCAAGAAGAACTTGATAAATCACTCACTGAGGCGCTTTTCCAGCTTGCCGGCGATGACGATCAATAAAAAAATCCACCAAGTTGGTGGTTTTTTTTATGCCCTAGTTGGGTTTACGCGCTTTGCGCCAATGCCCGCGGGGCTTCCCGTGGCAGGTCATAATGACTGCGGCTCTCACCGCCCGCCGGTTCGGTAGAGAGGCGGAAAAAAATAAAAAAAATCACGGTGAACACCGTTACTTATCCTTAGTTATATATATATTATTTTATTTTATCTTATCTTAGTTTTTAAAGGGCATACGCGCGGTCTGCCATAAATTGCGTCAGTTTTCGGACAACCTGTTGATCCGGGGCTTTAAGCCGCCGATATTGCGAAAGCAGCATCACTTCATCTTGGTTGGAAAGCGTCACTGTCTCGGCAAAGAATTCTGAAAGTGTGATGCCAAAGGCATCGCATATTTGTTGGAGGGTGAATATTGTGGGCACTGTGCCACGATTGAACATGTTTGAAACCGTTGACTGCGTTAGTGCGGATTCTTCAGCAAGTTTATAGATTGACCACCCGCGATCTTTCCGCAAGTCATCAATCCGCTTGATCACGTCCATTGCAACCTCCTTTTTCAATTATAACTCAGTTGAGTTTGTCGATTTTTTTCGACATTTCCATTATAAATGAAAAAAAATAAAAAATATAACCAAATTGAGTTGACTTTTATAACTCAATTGAGTAATATTTTAATATACAATTGAGTATGCTAATTGTAATAAGGATTTGTTTATGAAGAAAATATGGGAAAAGGGGGGCGCCACCACCGCTCCCAACGCGGGCAACCCTGCTGCCCGCGCGCAGAGCGCTGACGGCGCCCTGGGGGGCAGTTCTATGCCTTCAAGTGAAAAAGTTGTAACAATTGGGAAGAAGAGCCGCAGAATGCTCAAAATTTTCGCCGCCGGCGGGCTTGCCTTTTTCATGGGCATCGGCACATTGTGCGGGGTGTTGATTGCCCCAATGGGCGCTACTCAAGCCAGCGCAAATTCTCAAGCGGGGCAGCAGGCTGGTCAAAATGCCAGTGGCGCCGCCACCGCCCCAAAGGTTGTGGAAAACCCCGATGGCTCAATCCAAATTGGTTTAACCGAAGAAGAAACCACTGCCGCATTGATGAATGGCACGTGGGAATGTGACCCTGAAACCGACCCCGTGATTTACACAACCGATTATGGCCTTGATATAAAATTGCATCTTTCAGGATATAAATCAGACCCTTCAACCGTTGGCAAACTTACAAGTGGCAAATTTAGCGGTTATGCTTATATAAGTGCCGGTGGATATAATTGGGCGATTGTTGGCAGGTCATCATCTATCACAAACAAGGCTTTAACCGGTCAAATTAATATAGGTAATGTTTTGTCAACTTATTCTTCATTCTCTGGTTATGCTTCAAACTCAATTTGGGCTTATTTAAACAGTGGTTATAAAAGCACATCAACTCCCGCTGGCGCGGCAGTGTATAATGATAGAAGCAAACAATATGCTTATGCAACCGCAGTAACCGCAATTTATTCAGATCCTTCAACATTTTTGCCAAATGCAAAAGCAATAACAGACACAAATGTTCTTGCACAAGATGAAGTGTTGTGTTTTGCGCAAGGATTGCTAACCATTTCTTCCGGTGTCACAACAACAACCTTTAATGCATCAACAAGCAGTGGAAATCGATATAGCACTTCAAATTTAAAATCTGTTGTTGATACATGGTATACTAACAATCTTAAGTCTTCATGGGATTCATATATTGTTTCAAAAACATTGAAAACAACATATTCAGGCGGTTCAGCAGCCGATTCTTGCACGGTTAAGCTTTTCCCGCTGGCTGGTGTAAGCACAAGTGAAAGCTTCTATTATGGCACTTATATGTCAACCGGCTCTGGTGGAAATATGAATGTGGCCGCCGGTTGGTGGTTGCGCTCGGGTTACGCATCCAATTCTATCTACGCGTACAACGTCTACGCGG
>JAFVTB010000048.1 GCA_017503445.1 Clostridia bacterium | reverse complement strand
CCTTATAAAACGCGCACAAGGCGGCGATGAAGATGCAAAAAACAGCCTTATTGAACGTAATTTCCCGCTTGTGAAAAGCATAATTCGCCGCTTTAAGGGCAGTCATATTGAATATGATGACCTTTATCAAATTGGTTGCGTGGGATTCATTAAGGCAATCAACAATTTCAACACCGCGTTTGATGTCAAATTTTCAACCTATGTTGTGCCGATGGTGATTGGGGAAGTGAAGCGTTTTTTGCGCGATGATGGATATATCAAGGTGTCCCGCAGCGTGAAAATGCAAAATATCCATATCAACAGGTTTATTGAAGAATATTTCGCCAAACACCATCAAAACCCCACACTTAGGGAAATCGCCCAGCATTTTGGGATTGATATGCACGAACTTATGTTCATTATGGATTCAGCCAAAATGCCAATTTCCATATACACGCCTTTTGAAGATGAAAAAAACGGCCTGCTTTTAATAGACCGTTTTATGTCCACCGATGAAACCGATACTTTGGTGAATAAAATCATGCTTAAAGAAGCACTCAGAAGCTTGCCGCCAAGGGAACGCAAGCTTGTAATCCTGCGCTATTTCCGCGATAAAACGCAAAGTGAAATTGCAGAGGAACTTCAAATTTCCCAAGTGCAGGTTTCCCGCCTTGAAAGCAAGGTTTTGGAATCGCTTAAAGAAAAACTTTCTTTATGATGTCAATGCCTTGTTGTTTTCATGTTCATTTTCGTTAAAGATTGAATTTTCATCCATTGTTGCAATGTTATCATCGTGATTCAAATATTCGGCGGGTTCTTTGATGTCCTTTGTTAAATGCGGCGCGCGGGGTTGAATTTCGGTTGCGTGGGTTTCCAAAAGGTTGTCTTCCACAACTTCATCTGGTTTTATTTCCAAGGTTTGTGGAATTTGGCTTTCATCAACATTGTCTGAAATGCCCTCTTCGTTTTCATCGTAAGGAATGCAGTCTTCACAAGGTTCATTATTCACCCAGCCAATGGCATTTGCAATGTTTGTGCAGTTTTTGCAATCCTTGCAATTAAAGCAGTTTTCGCAGTCTTCACAATCTTCGCAAAAAAGGCAGTTTTCACAGTTTGTGCAGTTATAGCAGTCTCCATACACCCAGCTGTGCATCACAAATGGCCCATTTTGCCAAGTGATGCGCTTGCATTCAGGGCATGTGTTTTCGCCCTCGTCATTTTCGTCAATTTGCCCAAGGCGATATGTGTCGATATTTGAAATCCACCTGTTTGTGATTGGCGCACGCACACCGTTCATATATCCGCCATATCCATTTCCATATCCAAAATTGCCCATGCCATATGGATACATTCCATACATAAACGGAAAACCAAATGTGTTCACATTGCCATATGGATTAAAGGGCATATATCCGTTTGTGTGTTCCACTTTTGGCATTTTGTGCGCCAATTGTGATGTGGCAATTGTGTTTTTCAAATCAATAATTTCGGCGCTTTGTGTGGCAGGAGTCAACGCATTTGCCGCACTGACCCCCACAAGAAGCATAAGTGCCATTGCACCAATTCCGATCGCTGTTTTTTTCATTTTTCCTCCGCAATTAGTGTTTGCCGTCAAAGATTTTTTATCCAAAAAGTTTAAAATTTTTTTAGCGGTGCATAATGGGTTATATGGAAAAAAATATGCACTATCAAGAAAGAAACAGAAAATATAATGAATATCTTGAGCAAAAAATCCCCAAAACCCGTGAGGCAGGCAGCTTGTTTTCAAGTTTTTGGGTTGGCGGGCTGATTTGTTGCCTTGGGCAGGGGATCAACGATTTGCTTTTATATGCTTTTCCCACGCTTGCAGAGGCCACCGCTTGGGGTTATACGCTTATCATCTTGATTTTCCTTGGCTCGTTTCTCACGGCCATTGGCGTGTATGATCGTATTGGCAAATATGCCGGCGGTGGCAGCATTGTGCCAATCACGGGCTTTTCAAATTCAATCACCAGCCCCGCGCTTGATTTCAAGGCCGAAGGCATCATTTTTGGCATGTGCGTGAAGATGTTCTCAATTGCCGGCCTAGTGATTGTGATTGGCTTTGTGGCAAGCACGATTGTGGGACTTTTATATCTTATTTTTTAATAAAAACTTTTCGCCTCTCTGCCGGTGAAAACTTGACCTTTAATTCTCACAATCTTTTGCCAGTTGTTTGCCAGTGCAAGTAAAACAAAGTTGAATTTTTAAATTTTTTGTTATTTTTGTTTGACTTGGATAAAATAGCAATGTATAATAAAATTGTTAATAAACAATAAACTTGATAAAAAGGGAAGAATATTATGAAAAAATCACGCGTTTTCACGCTGGGTTT
>JAFVTB010000047.1 GCA_017503445.1 Clostridia bacterium | reverse complement strand
TTGGGATAATAATTTGTAAAGGGTTGCATACGCGCACCATTTCCGGCACAAAGAACAACTGCTTGAAAAATTTTACTCACACCAACTCCAAAATTTGCGCTTTTAAAAATTCAAGTGCAACAGAACAAATGTTGGGGTCTTTTCCCTCCAACAACAACCGAAGTTTTGGTTCTGTGCCGCTTTTGCGCACAACAACGCGTCCATATTTTTCAAAACTTTTTTGAAAATTTGCAATCACGCTTTCAAATTTCTTGCTTTCAAAAATATGCTTATCAACCCCAGAAATATCAATGTTTTCCTGAACTTGAAGCCAATCGTTTTGCTTGACATTTGCAAAAAGTTTTTTATTTTCCATATAAATTGCACACAGCACCCGCGCGGCCAGAATACCATCACCAATACGAAAATTATCTTTGCAAAATATAATATGCCCCGCCTGCTCTGCACCTAATGAAAGCCCTTTTTCTGCCATAAGTTTTTCAACATTTTTATCGCCCACTGATGCGCGATGCAAACAAATGCCATCTGCCAACAGTTTTTGCTCAATACCCACATTGGTCAAAATCGTTCCCGCAACTTCGGGCTTTTTCAGCAAACCTTTTTTATGAAAATCTGACGCAATTATCCATAAAATTTCATCGCCATTTAATATTTCACCATTTTTTGTTACAACAATCACTCTGTCTGCATCTCCATCAAACGCAAACCCAATATCTGCATCACTGGTTTGAACAATTTTTTGAATTTCATGCGGAAAAAGTGCGCCACAATTTTGATTGATCACACCGTTTGTATTAACAATTTGAACCTTTGCCCCAAGATCATGAAAAATTTCTTGCGCAACTCTGCTTGCCGCACCATTCGCACAATCAAGGGCAACATGAAGGCCATTTAAATTGTTTGAACAATAATCCTTGATATAGTTTTTGTATTGTTGCCAAGCATCACCAATGTCAAGAATCTTCCCCTTCCCCCGCGGCAATTTATCTTCCTGGAAAAATGTTTTTTCAAGGGCAAGTTCCGTTTTTTCATCAATTTTGTGTCCGTCTTTTGCAAAAATTTTTATTCCATTAAACTCTGCTGGATTATGCGAAGCAGTTATCATCACCCCAAAATCAGCTTGCAATTTTCGCGTTGCAAACGCAAGCGCAGGCGTTGGCACAATGCCAAGGTCAAGAATGGAAACCCCATGCGCAAGGAAATATTTTTTTAGAATTCTAAGAATTTTAGCACCACTTGTGCGCGTATCACGTCCCAAGGTAATCATTTTTGCACCTTGTAAACACAATGCTTTGGCAATTTCACCACAAAGCTTTGAATTTAAATCCTTGCTCCAAACACCCCGAATGCCGTCTGTGCCAAAAAAATTGGGCTTTTGCTGAAACTCTGCAGAAATATTTTTAAAATCAAATTCTTGCTGCCGCACACGCCCAATGATTTTTTTTCCTGCCTCAACATTTTTTGCAACAGTTGTGCCAGCCGCAATAAATGCACCATCACCAATTTCAAGGGGCGCAATCAAATTGCAGTTTGCACCAATGAACACATTGTCACCAATTTTTATTTGATGCTTGTTCTTACCGTCATAGTTGCAAAAAACCACCCCAGCACCAATGTTACAATTTTTGCCAACAGTTGCATCGCCAATGTATGTCATGTGCCCTATTTTTGTTCCATCGCCAATAACGCTGTTTTTTATCTCTACAAAATTTCCCACGCGGACATTTTCGCCAATAAATGATTTTGGGCGCAAATGGGCAAACGGTCCAATCTTTGCTCCGGTTTTTACGGCTGCTTCGCGCAAAACTGAATTCATAATCACAACATCGTCTTCAATTTTGCAATTTTCAATGCAGCTGCCATTAATTTTTGCAGATTTTGCAATTTTATTTTCACCCAAAAATGTTGATTTTTTCATATTGTTATATATTCAAGGCGCAAAATAATTGTTTTAGGCAAGATAAAGATTGCAAATTTTCAAAACTTTTGAAAGAATATAAAAACTTTTGTGAAAATATTATTGACAAATCGCGCAAAGTGTGCTAAAATGCTTTTTGTTACGCGGGTGTAGCTCAATGGCAGAGCTCCAGTCTTCCAAACTGGCTACGAGGGTCCGATTCCCTTCACCCGCTCCATTGTTGCCTCTCCCTGAAAGGCAACAGACCCTTGCGATTGTAGCTCAGCTGGATAGAGCAGTGCC
>JAFVTB010000046.1 GCA_017503445.1 Clostridia bacterium | reverse complement strand
GGGCAGTGCGCGCGAAGTGATTGAAAACCTGAAAGCGTTTGGCGTTGATAATGACACCTTTAACGCGGGAATAAGTGAGCTTGCCGCAGTGGTAAGTGGGCTTGAAAACTTTGGAATCCCCGAAAAGTTTTTTGCAATCAACCTGTCAATTGCCCGCGGCTTGGATTATTACACCGGCACAGTTTATGAAACCTTTTTGGTTGGCAAAGAAAATGTGGGAAGCATCGCCAGTGGCGGCCGTTATGACAACCTTGCAAGTGCCTATACCGATAAAACCCTTCCGGGTGTTGGAATTTGCATTGGGCTTACGCGCCTTTTTGATATTCTGCGCGCCAATGAAATGCTGGATTTTTCAAAAACGCTTTGCGATGTGCTTGTGATTCCAATGTCGCCCGCGCAAGTTCCATATGCCATAAGTGTGGCAAATTTCTTTCGCGAAAATAATATAAAAACCGAAGTGTTTTTTGAAGATGTCAAGTTCAAAAACAAAATGAACTATGCCAACAAAAGCCAAATCCCGTTTGCTGTGATTTTGGGCGAAGATGAAGAAAAATCCGGCATCATCACCCTAAAAAATATGAAGACATCAACCCAAATCACCTGCCCCCCAGCGGAAGCAATAGAGAATATAAAAAAATAAACCCACAAGGCAAGGGGTTTTTTTATTTTAAACACGTTTTGGGTCATCGGTTCTGCCGATTAAAAATTCAATGCTGACATCAAATGCAAGGGCAAGTTTGATAAGGTTTTCCATTGTTGGAAAAGTGCGTTTGTATTTCCACTCATAAAATGAATTTCTTGTCAAATTAAATTCTTTACAAATGGAAAGAAGCGATTTACCTTGTGTCAGTTTTTCAAGTCTTTCAAAAAATAATTCAAAATTTGGCGCGCCCAATGGCGCATTATATTTGTTTGGTATATTTTCAATGCCAAATAAATAATCAAGGGAGCAGTCAAAAAATTTTGATAGTTTAAGTGCATTTTTTAATGTTGGAAGATAAATCCCGCTGACATACTTACTTATTTGATTTTTTGAAATCCCCGTTCCATTTGCAATATCCGTTTGACTATAATCGTACATATTTGACAAAAACCTAACTTTTTCAACAAAATTCATCATAACAACACCTTCCTTCACAAAAACCTTACAAAAAGTTGTTATGAAATCGTTGCACAACTTAAGAAAAGGTGCTATTATGGGGTAGATTTAACGATATCATTACAATGTTAAATTTAAAAAGGAGGAATTCATGAAACAAGAAGTGCTTGATATGATTGAAACTTGTTGTAATAGTGAAATTACAAACAAGGTTTATTATTATCTTGATAAAGTTGTTGTCTATTTGGAAAATGGGCAAAAAGCAAAAATCACAGTAAGAAGTTATAAAGGAGAGTAAAATGACATTACAAGAAATGGAAAAATCAATTGACAGCAGAAAAAAAATAACATTAAGGAATATTGAAGACCTTGAATGTTATATACAAAATTTTGTTGTTAATGATTTTGTGGGTAAAATTTCACATTTAAAAATCTATAACAAAGAAACCAAGACAACCACAGAAGTTTTGATTGAATCAATTTAACCCTTAAAAGGGTTTTTTTTACATATTGCTTGCTTTAAGAAGGTCGGTTTTGATTTTGCCAAGGATTTTCTTTTCAATGCGGCTGATGTAGCTTTGGGAGATGCCCAAAAGGTCGGCAACCTCTTTTTGCGTAAGTTCTTCTTTGCCCTCAAGCCCAAAGCGAAGTTTCATAATCTCTTGCTCGCGCGCGCCAAGTTTTTCAATGGAAGATAAAAGAATTTGCTTGTCGGCATCTTGCTCCAAATTTTCGGCAACGTTGGCATTTTCATCAAACAAAAGGTCTGAAAGCAGAAGTTCATTGCCTTCGCTGTCGTATTTAAGTGGTTCTTCAAGACTAACTTCGCCTTTTATGCGGCTGGTTTTGCGAAGTTGCATCAAAATCTCGTTTTCAATGCAGCGGGAAGCATAGGTTGCAAGTTTGATATTTTTTTCATAGTTGAAAGTTTTCACCGCTTTTATAAGCCCTATCGCGCCGATTGAAATAAGGTCCTCAAGGTCAAGCCCTGTGTTGTCAAACTTTTTGGCGATATAGACCACAAGCCGCAGGTTATGCTCCACAAGTTTATCGCGCGCGGTGGCATTGCCATTTTGAAGTTCCTCCAAAAGCACGCGTTCTTCTTCGGGGGAAAGTGGGGTGGGAAGCGCCTCATTTCCGCAGATATAAAAAACAATGTCTTCTGCGGTGTCAAAACATTTATTGTTAAGCCAAAGTTTAAGTTTTAAAAGAAGTTTAATAAGTTTATTCATTATATTCTCCGTTTAAAAGAAGCGGGTTCAAAAGCAGGCCACAATCAAGTGATTTGCCAAGATTTGCAAACGAAAGTCCCAAAAGCGCATTTTTGATTGTGATTTTTTCTTTGTTTTGCGAAAGATTCAGCGTGTCCACGCAAAAAACCATGATATCGCGTGCATCTGGGGCAATGGTTGAGGCCTTAATAAAGTGCATATCCCGAAGTTTATCGCTTTTTTTGCGCATTATGATTGTGGCAAGCGAAACATCTTTGAAAATCTTTTCAAAATATTCATAAGAAATGATTGTGATGGGCTTGCCAGATGCTGGATCGCAAAGGCGGTTGCCTGTGTCAAGAAACGCTTTTATCTTAACGCCATTAAGCGTGGCAGAAAACATAAAGTTTTGCCGCATAAGCCGATTTTTTAGTGAAACAAAAAGTTTTGTTATAAGATATCCAAACCCAAATGCCACGCCAATAATTATCCCCATCGGCAGCGCAAGGGAATAAGAAACCTGCCCGCTTTCGCTTATAAACACTTCGCCCACAGTCAGTGCCAGTGCAAGGCATGCCCCGCCAATGATGAACGTTAGGCATAAAAACGAAAGATATGAAAGAAAAAATTTTTGATAAGAGGGCGCGCGGCAAATGCAAAGCACCATAAGAATTGAAAGAAGCAGTTTAAAACCAATCAGCGCAAATCCTGTGATTGTTATGAAAAGTGTAAGTATGCTTGCGCCCACCCCCAAAATTGTTGAAAGGGCAAGTTGCCACCATTTGGCATCAAGGTGCATAATTTTTGCGGTTGTATATAAAAGAATAAAATTGATGATGAAATTATCAATGAAGATGTCTTCAATATAAACTTCCATAGCGCAATGATAATATCTTTTTTGCGGCGTTTTTTTTCATGTTTTATGGCATTTGCGCGCATTTTGGCGAAAATGAAAAGTTTTTTTTTGCAAACCCTTGAAAAATTTTTCAAGCTGTGTTATAATCGGCATCAAGAGTTTATTTTAACTCTTCCTTGGCTGGAAAACCAGCCCAATATTGTCCAAAAGGAGGTTAAACACAATGAAAAAGTATGAACTTTTGTATGCAATCAGCGCAACAGTAAATGAAGCTCAACGCGAAGAAATCATCGCAAAATGGTCAAAATTTATTGAAGAACGCGGTGGCAAGATCCTTACACTTGACAAGTGGGGAATGAGGAAGTTTGCTTATCCAATCAAGTTCCAAAACGAAGGTTTCTATGTGCTTTCAACATTTGAAGCGGCACCATCACTTATTCGTGAAATGGAAAACGCAATGAATATTTTTGAACCTGTTGTTCGCAAAATGTTTGTGGCCCTTGAAGATTAGGAGGAAAAATTATGAACAAAGTAATGTTAATTGGTAACCTAACGCGTGATCCTGAACTTATCACAACCAACAGCGGCATCTCTGTTTGCCGCTTCACCCTTGCTGTGCAACGCAGATACACAAACGCAAGCGGTGAACGCGATGTTGATTTCCTTGATATCGTTGTTTGGCGTGGCCAGGGCGAAAATTGCCACAAATATTTGAAGAAGGGAAGCAAATGCTGTGTGATTGGCCAAATCCAAAAGCGCAGCTATGAAGCCCAAGACGGCACAAAGCGTTATATAACCGAAATCACTGCCGATGAAGTTGAATTTTTGAACACAAAACCAACAGGTGGTGAAGATTCTTATATGAAAGAATCAAAAAGTGAAGTGGTGGCTGACCTTCAGCCTGTTGATGATGACACACTTCCATTCTAATATAAATTAAAAGGAGATTATTATGGCAGAAGAAATCAAAGAAGAAGTTAAAGAAAAAGCCCCTGCTGCAAAAGAAGAGGCTCCACGCAAAAAATATTCAAAACGCCCAAACAAGAAAAAAGTTTGCGCATTCTGCACAAACAATGTTAAGGTGATTGATTATAAAGATGCAAATATGCTTCGTCATTATATTACAGAAAAAGGCAAAATTTTGCCACGCCGCCAAACAGGCGTTTGCAAGGCGCACCAACGCGAACTTGCTGTGGCAATCAAACGCGCACGTGTTATGGCGCTTTTGCCTTTCCAAGCAGACTAATAAAATCCGCATTTGATTGCGGATTTTTTTTATAAGAAAATAAAAAAAGCCGCATAATGCGGTTTTTTTAATTGCTTGTAAGTGCAATTTGCATTGTGATATCAAGATTTTGATAAAGCGAAACAATCCTGAATGGCTCAGAGGTTGCATTATGGCCACTGGCAATCACAGAACCTGCAGTTGCAACGGTTATATTTGGCACTTCGGCTGCTGTATTTGTTTGCTCATCATAAGTTTCCAAGTATGCACCCAGGGCATTTGTCAATGATATCACTGCAGAAATAATGCTAACATTATTAGGGGTGTGGTTATAGATTTTTATCACAATCTCGTTTGATGAAGTGAAGTTTGTTGGTGTTCCGCTTGTCTTGAAATATGGGCTTGCGGGCACTTCGTGTTCATAAGCGTCTTTGAATGTTGTATTGGTGTTATTAAAGATAACTTGCTCGTTCCCGTCACCAACTTGTGCGGTTATGATCACCTGAATCCCTGGGGTAAACTGTACAGTGGTGGAAATTTGGCTGGCTTGACGAGTTGCGGCAAACACGCCTGTGCAAATCAAAAAGAAGGTGCAAAAAATGCACAAGGTGATTGTTGAAATCCTGATTGTTCTTTTAAGCATAAATTCCTCCTTTAGTGGTTTTGTGTGTTTCGCAGGGTGATTGTCAAACTTAAATCGCTTTTAAATGGCGTTTCAGATTTGCAGTCAAGTGTGTATTTCAAAATAATGTAAGAATATGTGCCATTATTTTCTGGTGGAACCATAATTCCTGTTGCAAAAGCAAGACTGTTTTGTTTTTCGGTTGTAAACACGGTTGTTTGAAGATCAAGCGGTGAAATATTCACAGAATCAGTGGTTTTAACGGCATAACTCCAATATGTTTCAACTTGTTCTTGTGGAATTGCATGTTCGGCATAGGTGGTGATAAAGACATTTCTTTTATCCTCGGGGTTGGTTGGCATTGGGTCTGGTTTTTCAGCATAATTTATGAAGACAAAATAATAATTGATTGTCATATGTGATTGGTCAAATTCAAGCCCTTTGTTGTTAGGAAGGTTTATCATTTGATTGTTCACAATGCCACCCGCGCCATTTTTTACAAGATAGCTGTTATATCCCTCATCCCAGCCCGCGGTGAACACAGCCCTTGGCGTGATTGTTCCACTGCTTGCTTCATATCCCACATCAAAAGAAGAATAAGTGCCTTTGTCCAAACGGTTGCCTGTGATGGCGTAATAAAATGCGCCTTCAAGGTCTGTAACATAATATTGCACGCGGTTTGTCACAGTTGTGCCGTTTGCGGTTGTGGCAAAAATTGCAACAGGGATCATAACTGCAATAAAAAGTGCCAAAAATATTGTGCTGATAAGTTGTCCTTTCTTTGTCAAAATTCCCCCCTCCATTGAAATAGTATGTGCCGAAATTTGTCTTATTATATATATAATATAAATAATTTCGCGCAAAGTCAAACAAAAAAGCGGGGGATTTCAATAAAAAAACACCCAATGGGTGAAATTAATAACCTTCCATAAGCATTTTATCGGCAACCAAGGCAATGAACTCGCCATTTGTGGGTTTTTCGTTTTGATTATAAACCTTGATACCAAAAATGCTGTTGATATTTTCAATTTTTCCGCGGTTCCATGCAACTTCAATGGCATGACGGATTGCGCGTTCAACCTTTGAACTGCTTGTGGCGAACTTTGTGGCAATTGAAGGATAAAGTTTTTTTGTTATGCTTGAAACAATTTCTGGCGTTTCAATGGCAAGTTTAATGGCTTCGCGCAAAAATTGATATCCTTTTATATGTGCTGGAATGCCCACCGTTAGGAAAATATTTGAAATTTTTTCATCAAGCGCTTTGTTTTCTTGGGGTTTTATGTGGTTTTCAAGGTTCAAGGTGTCTTTGATGCGATTTTCAAGGGCGCCAAGGTCAACCGGTTTCACCATAAAATAATTTGCTCCCAGCGAAAGTGCTTTGCCCACAAAACCACTGTGGGAAAGGTGTGATGTGATGATGATTTTTGGCATGCTTTTGCCCAGTTTTTCTTTGGCGTTTTGCAAAAATTCAAACCCGTCCATTCCACTTAAAACAATATCCATAACCAAAACATCAATGTTGTTTTCCAAAAGTGCTGTCATTGCCACTTTGGCATCATGCGTTTTGCCAACCACTTGAAAATTTTCAAGGTGTTCAAAATGGTGCACAAGTTTTGATATGTCTTCTGTGGAATTATCTGCAAAAAAAATTTTTACTTTTGCTGTGTTCATTTGATCCTCCTGTTCAGCAAATCCAGCATACATCAAAGCCCATCTTTATCAAACAAAACCGCTTGGCGCCTTTTGGCGCAATGTGTCTTTTTTGGCAAATGTGTGTAAAAAAATGCCAAACAACCAAATTTGATATAAAAATGTTGCGACATTTGTTTGCAGATATCAAAATTTCCAACATTTGCAAAATGATTGACTTTTTTTGATTTGATCGCTATGATAAGTGTATAAGGGGATAAATATGAAAGTTGTTTTATTGAAAGATGTGAAAGGAACGGGGAAAAAGGGCGATATTGTGAATGTTGCCGATGGCTTCGGCAAAAACTTTTTGCTTAAAAATGGCTTTGCAAAGCCGGCTGATGCAGTTGCTTCGCGTGAAAATGCCCAACAAAAGCAGGCGCAGGATTTCCACAAGGAAGAAGCGCGAAAAGAAGCGGTTGAACTTGGCAAAAAACTTTCTGGCATCACAATTGATGTGGCTGTGAAATGCGGTGAAGGTGGCAAGATTTTTGGCGCAGTCACAGCCAAAGAGGTTGCAGACCGTCTTGCAGAAAAAAATCTTGTGGTGGATAAGAAAAAAATCACCTTGAAAACTGCCGTGAAAACACTTGGGGTGTATGAAGTTGAAGCGAAACTTCATCCAACAGTGACGGCAAATTTCAAGATAAATGTTATTGGTTAATTTGCAAAAACAACATTGCCTTGAATCCAAGAATTAAAGAATGGTTCAAGATTGCACGATGTTGTTTTTTCAAACGATGCAATCATATCTGCGGGTGTTACAAGTTGAAAGGCGTATGTGGTAAAGTAGTTCTTCAGGCACTTAAGCACCACTTTTTCGCTTAAAAGGTTTGAAAACGCATCAAACATTAAAAGCCCTTGCACATATGTTGTATAAATATATGCATTTTCGTTTTCAAACTGGGCAAGCGATTTGTTCATTTTTGTGTCAACTTTTCCCAAAACACTTGTTTGCACTGTGCAAAACACTTGCATATTTGTGTTTGCGCTTTCAATAATTTGGTCATAGGTGGTGTTATAACCGCCATTTTTTTCATAGAACAGTGCGGTGGAGTACTCTGCCAACGCTTCATCCATCCATGCATAATTTGTTTGGTTGTTGCCCACAACGCCATACCACCATTGATGCGCAATCTCATGCACAATCACCATTTGATAACTGTCAAAATTTTTAATCTCATCGCCAATCAAAACCAAGTTTGGAAATTCCATGCCCCCAATGCAAAAATTCGCCTGAACAACATTAAGTTGTGGATAAGGATATTTACCAAAAAGGTTGTTAAAGGTTGCCACGGCCTTAACGCTTGTATCCAAACTTGTGGTGAAGTTCAGGTCATCATGATAATAATAATTTACCTTGATCCCGTCCACTTCTTTTGAAACAACTTGCAGTTTTTCACTCATCACCATCGCAAAATCACGCACCGCGGGCGCATAAAATGTTTTTGTTGCGGTTTCGCCTGCCATTTCGGTGTTTGTGCAAGTGCCTGTTGTGGCAATGGTTAAGGTTTCAGGATAGGAAACAGTTACATTATAATTTGCAACATCGCTGAAAAACGGATCGCCGTTTGAATGATATGCAATTTCTTGCCATTCGCCATTTTCATGCACGCAAAGCGTTGGTAAAAAGTTGCCAAAATTGATTGTGTTTTCCCCGTACCCAAAGCGATGGCTGATGTTTGGAAGCGTGATGGTGAAGTTCATAACAACGCTTGTGCTTTGCGTGGGCTGAACGGGATTTTCAAGGTTCACTTTTAAAACATTTTCGTCAACTCCGCAGATTTCATATTCAAGTGCTCTTTCGCCTTTCACTTTTGTGATTTCAATTCCGCCAAATGATGGGCCGTTGTAATAACATTCTTTTGATTTGGCAAGTGAAATCACGCTTTGCTGGCTGCCCTCACGAAAAGCATTTGGATAGAGGTTGAAACGAAGCTCGCGAAGCGGTGAATTGGTTTTATTGATAAAGTCCACTTGCATTTCGCCCGCAAGGGTGTGGGTTTCAAGGTCAAATTCAAGATTTGCGGTGTACGAGCAAAGATTTTGTGCATTCTTTTCAACATTAAGCGCACACCCCCAGCCCGCGCACGCAAACATCACCGCAAAAAAACAAACAACAAACTTTTTCATATTTCACCTTATGCAATTTTTTCCGTCAGTATGCCAAAAGATGATTTGCTTTTTTGCGTTTATAATAATATAAAAACTTAAAAAAATATTTAAAAATAAATTAAATTTATATAAAAAAAAATATTTTTTTAATTATTTTAATAAAAAATCGGCAATTTTGCCGATTTAGATATTTTCAATAACTTCAACGCCGGGAAGAAGGTCGCCTTGCAAAAGTTGAAGTGAAGCCCCGCCGCCTGTTGAAATATGGGTGATATTTTTTTCAAGTTTAAGGTTTTTGATTGATGCAATGCTGTCGCCGCCGCCAACAATTTTTGTGCCTTTCACTTTTGCAACCGCTTTGGCAATTTTGTTTGTGCCTTCGTTGAACGCATCAAATTCAAACACGCCCATTGGCCCGTTCCAAATCACGGTGCGCGCTTCAGAGATAATCTTTGTGTAAAGTTTGATGGTTTTTGGCCCAAGGTCCATACCAATCAGGTGTTTTGGGATATCAGGTGTTTTCACAATTTGCGGTTTTGCGTTTGTGGCAAATGATGGCGCGCATTTGTGGTCAACAGGCAAATAAATTTGTTTGTTATATTTTTCCGCTTCCTTCAAAATTTCACGCGCAAGTTCAACCTTGTCTTCTTCCACAAGTGATTGCCCAACTTCATATCCCAGCGCTTTCAGGAAAGTGTAGGCCATTCCGCCGCCAATCAAAATGGCATCGGCTTTTTTCAAAAGATTCAGCACAACATATATTTTGTCGGCAACTTTTGCGCCGCCCAAAACCGCCACAAATGGCCGTGTTGCGGTTTCCATAACGCCCAAAATTGTGTTGACTTCTTTGCCCATTAAAAAACCAACTGCGTTTGGCAAAAGCCTTGCAAGGCTT
>JAFVTB010000045.1 GCA_017503445.1 Clostridia bacterium | reverse complement strand
GTTTTAAGGTGAAAGCAGTTGTTTTGGAAAGCGATTATCTTGGTCGCCTTGACCCTGCATATTCAATCTTTTCACAAACTGATGCCTTGACAATCAATGTGAACAAAACTGTGAAAAATCTTTCCGCAAAAATCTTTTTGGGCAATTCAAGCCTTTTGAAAAACATTGCAACCGATGAGCCGCTTTCGCGCCTTGCGTTTGTTTATGGAACAGGCGATAATATTTTTGATATAGTGTTCACCATTGAGGCTGAAAATAAAACAGCCCTTGATTTTGAAAAAGAAATTTTCCTTAATGACTTCGCCGCAGGCAAAATTCGCATAATTGATTATATCCCTGGCGAACAGCAATCTGTTGTAACGCACACATCAGGTGTGGGTGAATACATCAGCGAAACCCAGTGGCAATATTCAATCTCTTATTTTTCTGGCAATGGCAGCCGCGACACTGAAATCCGCTTTGACTTTGCATATCAACAAACTGATTTAATTTCGTTCACTCAGCCAATTAAGGCGGTTGAGTTCAGCGGTGAAGATGCAGGCTTTGCAGATGCAAGTTTTGATGCCACCGCACAAAGTGTTTTGATTGAACTGTATGATGGCAAAATCTTCACACTTGAATTTGCATATGATAACGATGAAACTTCGCCAATCCAACAGCGCACAACAATCACAGGCAATGAGGGGTGCGGCACCGATGCAATCTTTGCACAATCTGTGGACAGGCAATATTATCTTGGTCAAGACCCGCTTGAAGATGTTGTTGATGAAATCACAGGCAAATTTTTGATAACAGCAAAAGATAAGTTTGGCAACGAAGTTTCTGCCACATCTTGCGCCTACGAGCCAAAGGCAGGATATTATCTTCTTTCAACAAGTGAATATTCTTCTGCGCTTTCAACCCCGCCAATCGATAAACTTTTCTTTGTTGAAGACAACGATTTGTCAACAGTTTCTGTGGGTGCAAATGTTGGCACAATTGAACTGGGCGTTTGGGTGCCAAGTGAAATTGAAAATGGCTTTAATGCGCTTTCACAATCACAGTCTGCCACAGAGATTGCAATCAATCGTGTGGGCATAAATGGTGGCAAAATACAAATCACTGGTGATGAAGGGCTTTTAAGTGTGCGCTTTACCACCGAAGGGCAAACTTGGGAACTTTGCAACATTTTGAAATACACCTTTGCTTCTTCGTTTGATGCGTATGAAGGTGTGCTTGCGTATGATGAAACCACAGGCGCAATCAGCATTTTGAAAACTTTAGGCAAAGAAATCAGCCTTGATATCACCGCCACTGCGCCACTTGGCTTGAAATATTCAATCAAACTTACAATCCAACAAAACATCAGTGTGCAACTTAACCGCATCACCCCGCAAGGCACACTTGAAGAGGCCGGTATGATTGGTGGCGTGCAACACTATTTGCTGTATTCAGACAATGATGTGCATTATGCATTAAAAGTTACCTATGTTTTAAACGAACAAGTTGACTTTGAACTTTCAAATGGTTTGTTCATAAATGGCGAAAGCATAATTCGCCCTGCGCCATCGTTCACCCAAGCATCAAACGGTGCGGAAACCACCCTTGAATTTGTGCTTTCGTTCACAAAAGCCCAACTTAACCAGCAAACAATCACCCTTTCTGCGGGCAGTGGCAGCAGTTATGTGTTTAAGCAAGATTTCCAAATGTTTGTTTCTGCCAACGCGGCATTCAAGGGAAATGTTGAAACCATCACAAAATCTGTTGTGATTGAAGATTTGACTTCCACCTATGACGTTATCACCGCTGACGATATCCAAAGAATTGTTGGGCAAAACACAATCACGCTTCAAGATTTCACAATCACTTTTGCAAAAACCACTGATGGCACACTTAAAGACCTTGTTTTCCGAAATGGAAATCAAAGCCCACTTGATTCAAACATCTTTGTTTGGGATAACAACAGTAAAAAAATCAAAGCCCGCGTGGCAATGATTGCAAACTTTGATTTAAGCGGCGAATATGTGGCATATCTTAATGTCCGCTATGGCACTGCAGCCATTGGCACAATCAAAGTTATGATTTCTACAAGCATTGAACCAAACGCCCAAGCCCTTGATTTTGATAAGCGCTTTGCAATGTATAACGGCAAACTTTATCTTGTTTTGCAAAGTGGTGAAACAGGCATCACAGGCGCATATATCCAATCACTTTTCAACAATGTTGAAGAAATTGCCTTTGTGGTTGACAACAATTTCATCACCGCAAATGACAATGCCAATTTTACAGTGAAAACAGTTTCAAATTTTGTTGACCTTGCAAATCACAATGTCAGCCTGAAACTTAAACACATCGCCCCAGACCTTTCAACCGTTGCAGAAATCACCTTTGGTGTTTTGATTGCACCATACGACACCGCGTTTGTGAAATATCAAACCCCACCAATGTTTGAAGGTGCAAGCCTTGGCGTGCAAGATTTTTCTTCCCTCAACGATTTTTCACTTCTTTATCAGTTCAACGCATTTGATGAATACAAAAGTGGTGAATAGGCAAACCTTTTTGCAACAAATG
>JAFVTB010000044.1 GCA_017503445.1 Clostridia bacterium | reverse complement strand
TTATTATAAAAAATATCATCAAAAACAAACAGCCAAATGATGATTTCCAACTTATTGTCATCAATGGTAAAAATGAAAAGCTTTATACACAAATTGAAAAATTGATTGAAAAAACAGGTGCAGATTTCATTCATAATTTTGGTTTTGTGGATAAGATAGAGCCATATATGGAAGTTTCGGATGCAGTGTTCACAAAACTTGGTGGCATCACCACCACAGAGGCCATTGCAAAAAACCTTCCAATCATCGCACCATCACGCCTTCCGCTTCAAGAAAACAATAATCGTGATTTCTTGGTGGAAAAAAATGTTTGCGTTGCGCTTAAGAAAGATAAGGACCTTCTTGGCACGATTCGCCGCCTGAAACGCGGCCTTGGGCGAAAAATGCAGCGTTCAATCAAAAAGTTTAATCAAACCAATGATCTTCGCAAAATTTGCGAAAAAATGGTTGGGGGGAATACTTAAGAAAATGAAAATTGCAATATTTACAGACAGTTTTTTTCCAACACTTGGCGGCACAGAACGCGCAGTTTTGGGCCTTGCAAATGAACTTTTGGCGCAAAATCATGAAGTTGCCGTGTTTTGCCCAAATCATCCTGATGCGGCAAATTTTCGGTTTGATTTTCCTGTTTATCGTTGCCCAAGTGTTGGCTTGACGGCGAATGACCGAATGGCTTTGCCAAGATTTTCCCGCAAGTTTCAAAAGCAAATCATGGCGTTCAAGCCGGATATTATTCATTGTCAATCAGTTTCTGGGATTGCCAATGCGGGCATAAGGTATGGCGTAAAAAACAATGCGCCTGTGGTGTTCACTGTGCACACAAAATTTCGCCAGGCACTTATGGGCAGCATAAAAATCAAATTTATTGTTGATCTGTATGTCCGTATAATAGCCAAAAGAATTAATAAGGCCAATGTTGTTTGCACAGTCAGCCATGATATGGTTGAAGAATTAAAAAAATATGGCGTTAAAAAACCGGTTTCTGTTGTGCGTAATGGCATGATGTTCAATCGCGAAATTTTAAGTGAAGAAACAAAAAATATTGCAATAAAAAAATATAACATTTCCTCCAAAGATGTTGTGCTGCTGTTTGTGGGGCGCATTGTTAAGGTTAAAAATATTGACCTTATCTTTGATGCACTTAAAACTTTGAACAACCCAGGTTGCAAAATGATTTTTGCCGGAGATGGTCCGGATTTAGCATATTTTAAAGCGCTTGCGGAAAAACAAATGCTGAGCAATGTTGTTTTTGCTGGTAAAGTGAGTGAAGATGAGTTGAAATCACTTTATTACAATGCCGATTTGTTTGTGTTTCCTTCGGTTTTTGATAATGATCCTTTGGTTGTCACTGAAGCCGCAATTTTTGAAACCCCTGCAATCACGTTGGCTGGCACCGGAAGCGCAGAACGCATCACAAATGGTCAAGATGGATTCATCGCTTCAAGCCCCGAAGATTTTAAACTTCTTCTTTCCAAATTATGCAGTCAAAAAGAATTGTTAAAGCCCGTTGGCATGGCTGCCGCACAAAGCATTCCAAAAACTTGGGCTCAGGCGGCTGAGGAATATTTGAATGTCTATAAAAAACTGCTTTAAATAAAAGCATTTTTTTATTGCGGCTTGAAATTTGTGCGCGGCGGGTGTATAATATCCTTATGAAAAAATATTTTGAAATTGCAAAAGAAAAGTTTGAGGCCTTGAAAACCAAAAAAGATGTTGTGGTGCTTGGGATTGAATCAAGCTGCGACGAAACAAGTGTTTCTTTGGTGAAAAACGGCCGTGAAATTCTTGCAAATGTGGTGGCAACACAAATTGAAATCCACAAACGCTTTGGCGGCGTGGTGCCGGAGGTTGCATCTCGCAATCACATTTTGGCAATCACAAATGTGTTTGAAGAATGCCTTGCCAAGGCAAACATGACGGCGGGGGATATTGATGCGGTGGCGGTCACCTTTGGCGCTGGGCTTGTTGGCGCACTTTTGGTTGGTGTCAATTTTGCCAAGGCGCTTTCGTATGCGCTGAACCTGCCGCTGATTGCCGTCAGCCATATTGATGGCCATATTGCCGCAAATTTTCTTTCGCACCCAAATCTTAAGCCGCCGTTTTTGTGCCTTATGGTCAGTGGGGGGCACACCGCGCTTTTGGATGTGCAAGATTATGCCACGCGCACGCTGCTTGGCAGCACGATTGATGATGCTGTGGGCGAATGTTTTGACAAGGTTGCCCGCGTGTTGGGTTTGCCATATCCTGGGGGTGTGCAGATCGATCGGCTTGCAAAAATTGGAGCGGAAAACATCACGTTTTTAAAGCATGAAGTTTTGCCAAACACGCTGAATTTTTCTTTCAGTGGGCTGAAAACCGCTGTGATAAATTATGTTCATACGCAAAAACAAAAAAATCATGAAATTGCGCTTAGTGATGTTGCCGCAAGTTTCCAAAAAACCGCGGTGGCGCAACTTGTGGGCAAAACAATTGCCGCGGCAAAGCAAGTTGGGCAAAAAAATGTTGTGATTGCCGGGGGCGTTGGGGCAAACTCGGGGCTGCAAAGGGCGCTTGGTGATGCCTGCGCAAGGGAAGACATCACGCTTTTCCACCCAAATCTTGCGCTTTGCACAGATAATGCCGCGATGATTGCCAGCGCAGGATATTATTATATCCGGGCCGGCCGGGGCTTGGCGGATTTGGATTTAACTGCAAGCCCGGTTGTGAAGTTGTAATATAAGGGGGGCGAAATGGAAGATTTTTGGCGGGAAGTCCCGCAAAAATCTTGCGCTTTAGCGGGAAGCCCCGCAGGGATTAAGAATTAAGATTGGCGCGGCGTAACTGGCAGGAAATAATGACAGCGGCTCTCGCCGCCAAAGCGCGCGCGAAGAAATTTCTTCGCGCCCATTTCGCCCTTTTGTGGTTCTTACAGTTTTTTTTAAGATATTAAAAATTTTTAATAAAATCGTTTGACATTGGCAAACTAAGAATTGTATAATCAAAGTGTAAAAACATAAACAATAAATAAAAAAAGGGAAAATTGAATATGAAAAAATCACGCGTTTGTGCGCTTGGTTTGGCGTGTTTTTTAAGCGCCGTAACCGCATTTTCTGCGCTGGCAACCCTCGGGGGGGGGGGGCGTTTTTAGCCGATAACCATGCGGGTTTAAGCCGTTTTGATGGCGACGAAACTGCCGCTTCTTTTGCCGGCGCCAATGGGGCAACTGCCGCAGAAAATTTAACGCTTCAAGAACAACTTCTTGCC
>JAFVTB010000043.1 GCA_017503445.1 Clostridia bacterium | reverse complement strand
CTTTCACCATTCACTGAGACAAAGCATCCTCTTCTTCAAGGTCATCAAAGTCAAAAGTTTCGCCATCTTTTGCGCGGCGCTTAAGATATTCTGCTTGAAGCCGCGTTTGTTGCAAAATCCAACTTTGGCTTTGCGACGATTTATATTGCCCCACGTTTGATGCCATAAACATTTCTCCTTTGTTAATTTTTTTGCGCAAGTTTTGCGACTTCCCCACAAAGTGGCGCTTCATGCCATTTCGCGTTGCGAAATGGATTTAATTTTTTTCGTTTTGGAAAGCAAAACAATGCTCGCCATGTGCGACCGCACAAGCGACAATTCGCCGCCAAAATGAAGTAATGTTTTTATTTGTTTATTTTTTGTGTTTTTGCAAAACAGAACAAGGAAACAAGTTTTTGAGCCACAGGAGTTTACAAGTTAGTAAATGACTGTGGCGAAAAAACGCAGTTGACACAGTTATGTGAAGCAAAAACGCAAAAAATTACCAGCGGAAGTGTGCAAAGGCCTTATTCGCTTCCGCAGTTCTGTGCATTTCTTCCTTACGTTTGAATGCAGCACCGGTTGAGTTGAAAGCGTCCATAAGTTCGCCTGCAAGTTTTTCTTCCATAGTGCGTTCACCATTGCGTTTTCTTGCGAAAAGCACAATCCAGCGAATGCCAAGTGTTTGGCGGCGTGCTGGGCGAATTTCCATAGGAACTTGATATGTTGCACCACCAACGCGGCGACCTTTTGTTTCAAGCACTGGCTTAACATTTTCAAGGGCTTTGGTGTAGATTTCAAGGCCTTCTGTGCCGGTTTTTTCTTTGATGATGTTGAATGCGTTGTAAACGATTTGTTGTGCAAGGCCTTTTTTGCCATCAAGCATAACTTGGTTAATAAGTTTTGTTACAAGTTTGCTGTTATACACTGGATCTGGAAGAACGTCTTTTACAACGGCTCTGTTTCTTCTTGCCATTATTTTTCTCCTTTTATAAATTTTGTTTCAAGCCGATGGGCTTATTTTTTAGGGCGCTTTGCACCATATTTGCTGCGTCCTTGGGCGCGTTTTGCAACGCCAGCGGTGTCAAGTGTGCCGCGGATAATGTGGTAACGAACACCAGGAAGGTCCTTTACACGGCCGCCGCGGATAAGCACAACGCTGTGTTCTTGCAAGTTGTGGCCAATACCTGGGATATAGCAGGTTGCTTCTTGGCCATTTGAAAGCTTAACACGCGCGATTTTACGAAGCGCAGAGTTTGGCTTTTTAGGTGTTGTGGTTTTAACGGACAAGCACACACCGCGTTTTTGTGGATTGTTTTCCAAAAGTGGTGATTTGCTTTTTGTCTTAAAAGTTTTACGACCTTTTCTTACAAGTTGGTTGATTGTTGGCATACAAAAATTCTCCTTTTATCAAAATTGCCAGAAATTTCAAAAACCGTTTGGCTGACGCGGTTTTCACAAAAAAATAAAAAATGAATTGAAATTCAATCCATCAAAAAGCTTTTTATAAACATAGAAAACTTCACGAACATACTCAGTGAAAATGCGCAAAAGGTTGAAAGTGTCGCACAAACGCGCGCCAATCCCCCTCTTCAAACCGCACCACTTGCCGTTGAAGTTTCAAAAAGTTCAAAAAAACCTTTTGGCAAAGGCATAACCAATGCAGGGCTATTATATATTATCTTATTTTATTTGTCAAGGGGTTTTTTCAATAAAAAAAGGGCTTGTCCAGCCCTGATGGTTTAAGAAAATGGGCAAGCGAGTTTATGGGGATTATCTTATCACTTTTTTGCCAAAAACAAGTTTTAAAAGCCCAGACACGCACTTTGGCGCTTTCACGCAAATGATTTTCATAAAATCTCCTTGCTTTATCCTATGCAGCGCGCGGGCGAAAAGTGAAAAATATGTGTTGACTTTGATTTGATGAGAGAGTATATTAAAATCAGGAGTTAAAAATGAAAAAAATATTAAGCCTTGCGCTTATGGGCGTTATGGTTTTAAGCCTGCCGATGATGACTGCATGCAACGGACATAAACCCGTTGACCTAACAATAGCAAATTTT
>JAFVTB010000042.1 GCA_017503445.1 Clostridia bacterium | reverse complement strand
GCTGATGCTGACTTGTGAAGATGCAGAAAGGTTGATTTTTGCTTTTTCGGTTTCTTCCTTCAATCTTTGCATTGCAAGTTTATCTTTTGAAAAGTCAATGCCTTCGGCTTTTTTGAACTCTTCAATCAAAAGGTTGATGATTGCGTTATCAAAGTCATCGCCACCAAGGCGGGTGTTTCCGTTGGTTGAAAGCACTTCAAACACGCCATCGCCAATTTCCAAGATTGAAACGTCAAATGTTCCGCCCCCAAGGTCATAAACCAAGATTTTTTGGTTTGCGTTTTCGCCTTTGTCAAGTCCGTATGCAAGCGCCGCTGCGGTTGGTTCGTTGATGATGCGAAGAACTTCCAAGCCCGCAATTTTGCCCGCGTCTTTGGTTGCTTGGCGCTGGCTGTCATTAAAGTATGCAGGCACGGTGATAACCGCTTGTGAAACTGGTTGGCCAAGGTAGGCTTCCGCATCGGCTTTCAATTTTGCAAGCACCATTGCAGAAATTTCTTGCGGGGTGTATTCTTTGCCATTAAGTTTGGCTTTATAGTTTGTGCCCATTTCGCGTTTGATTGATTGAATTGTGTTTTCGTGGTTTGTGATTGCTTGGCGCTTTGCCACAGTGCCCACAAGGCGTTCGCCATTTTTGGTGTATGCCACAACGCTTGGGGTTGTGCGTTCACCTTCTGCATTTGCAATAACGGTGGCCTTTCCGCCTTCCATAATTGCCACACAGCTGTTTGTTGTTCCTAAGTCAATTCCAATAATTTTTCCCATTGTTTTATTCCTCCTTCTTATTAACAATAACCTGAGAATATCTTATGATTTTTTCGTTAAGTTTATATCCCGCTTGGTATTCTTCCAAAACGATGTCGTCTTCCGCATCGGGATTGTTTTGAAGCGCAAGTGCGTTGTGCAGTTTGGGGTCAAACGGCTTTCCAACGGCCTCAATTTTTTCAACCCCCAAAGATGAAAACGCATTCAAAAGTTGATTTTCAATCATCAAAAACCCTTCCAAAAGTTTTTCATCGGCAATCATTTTTTTTGCGCCTGCAATGCTGTCAAGCACCGGCAAAAATTTTGTGATTGCGTCAGTCATACCGTCATATCTTGCATCTGCAATGCGGGTTTGCGCGTTTTTGCGGAAGTTGTCGAATTCCGCTTGCAAACGCTGGGCGGTTTGAACATATTCCAAAACCTTTTCTTCAAGGTTGGTTTGATAATTCAAGTCTGTTTCGGTTTTGCACTCACAATTTTCATCGCAAGTGCATTTTTTTTCTTCGGCTTTGGCTTCAGCTTTTTTGTGTTTATCCATTGGTTAACTCCTTTTTTTCGCTAAGCGCATTCAGTTCCATCATCACAACTTTAAGTGCCGAGGCAATATTGCGATAGTCCATTCTTTGTGGCCCCAAAACCCCAACGTGCGCAACCGCTTTGCCGTCAATGATGATTGGCGCTTTCACAAGGGCGCAACCGCTGAAGGCCTCTTCTTCCACAAGGGTGATTGAAAGGTCATCTTCTTCTGCGCCCAGCGTTTTTTCAAGCTGCGATTGATTATCCAAAAGCTTAAGCACTTTTTTGGTTTGCTCGGTATCGTTTCCTTCGGTTAAAAGGGCGGCAGAGCCACTTGTTTCAATGCTAAGTTTTTTGCGGTGAAGAACTTCCTTCATTCCGTCAATCAAGTTATCCACAATCAGCTTGAACGAAGCAATTTCGCCCAGCATTTGGTTTTCAGTTTCTTCAATTGTGTCAAACATTTCTTTGATGGTTTTGTTTTTGTAGTATTTTGTTAAATACTTTGATGCATCTTGGCACGCCTTTTGATTTGCGCCGGTTTTGATTGTGTTTGTGATGTACCCACTTTTGGTTTGGATAAGCGTCAGCGCCTGTCCGTCCACCAGCGGAAAAACCTTTATGCTTTGGATTACAAGCTTATCATATCCATTTGCCACAATCACAGTTGGATAGTTCACGGCACTTGCAATCAGTTTTGCAAGTTCACCAACAACTTCGGTCAAACTGTCCGATCGGTTATCCAAAAGCGTGCGCACCTTTTGCAGGGCATCTTCGTTTAAGGTTATATCGCCCAAAAGGTGGTTGACATAATAACGATATCCCATTGTGGTTGGCACGCGGCCCGATGATGTGTGAAGCTGCTTAAGATAGCCCATTGCCTCAAGCGCATTCAGTTCATTGCGCAGTGTTGCGGTGGAAATATCCTTTATATGCTTGGCTTGCACGCCTTGGCTGGTGATTGGGCTGGCATCTTTGATGTAATCTTCAATGGCACCAATCAAAACATTGTGTTTGCGCGGTGTCAAGGTTGGTTCCACTTTCACCTCCTTTTATATTGATTGCTAGCACTCTCGTGTTGATAGTGCTAATTATACTCATAATATTCCCCTTGTCAAGGATTTTATGACAAATTTTTAAAAAAATTTTTTTGGCAGGGGGTAATATAAGGTTGATATTATATAAAAATATATTATATGTAATAGTGGGGGGGCGCGGCAGGCACTGCGGTGACGCAGTGCGCGTTTTGCGTTGCAAAACGCATAATTTGCCCTTTTGGGCAAATTATCTGCCGCGCCCCCAAATTCCCCTCTTGACAAATTTCGCCATTGGTGGTATGATGTTTACAAAGGGGGAGAAATGGAAAAGGAAAAAGATATGCAAGCAATCAAAATCATTTTCGATATCCGCTGCAAATTTCAAAACGAAATGCCAAAGCACATTGTGCAAGAAGCAGAATATCTTGCAGATGAAAATTTTGATCTTTCAAAGGTGCGCCAATTTTGCTGGCAACATTCAACCCGCATCGAAAACCGCCTGAAGCAAGATCAGCGCATTGAATTTGCAAAATCACAAACATATCTTATGCCTGTTGAACAGGTGGAATCGCCAAAAATTTTGAACGATGCCAACGCATTGAAGTTGATTTCCGGGCAAGTGAAGGATTTGCTTAAAGAATATGCTTGCACCGCGCATGTTGGCACATCACTGCGCTTCAGTGCCGAATTCAATCACTTGCTGGATTTAAGCACTCAAGGGCCAAAACAACAAAAATCTTACGAACAAACACTTGAAGTATAAAAACCAAAAGAAAAAAAATAATAAAAATCAAAGGGGATAAAAAAATGAACAAAGTTGAAAAAATTCAATGTGAACAATTGTGCTTGGTTGGTCAAGCAGGCGTTATGCCATATGGTGTGTACGTTTATAACGAAGATAAAACAAAAATCAACACTGCAGCGGGATATTACAATGGTGAAGAAGCAAAAATTGCTGTTGAAACAATGAATGATGGAAAACCATCGCTTTTAAATCGCGCTGTTGAAGTTTTGGATCTTGGCAACATGCTTGAAGAACTTGAATTTGATGACGTCAAGGGTATTTTTAAAGAACGTTTGGGTGAAAAGGCATATGCACACTTTTTTTCAACAATCTTGGCGCCATCTTTGGGTGCAGGCATTGAAACCGATGTTCTTGCCAAAGCCAGTGAAAAACTTGTAAACTTACAAGAACAAAAGATGATAAAAGAAGAAGCTAAAGAAATGTAAAAAAAATAATTGTTTGCAAAAACAATTATTTT
>JAFVTB010000041.1 GCA_017503445.1 Clostridia bacterium | reverse complement strand
TGAAGAAAGCCAATGGAGGTACAAAAAAATGGCAGTAAAAGATTTCAAAGTAGCAAATGGACAAAAGGCAGTTGTATGTAATGCGGACGGCAAGCTCTTCAAAATGGATAAGCTTTCCAACCGAGTAGCAAATGCGTTGGTGCTTGGAACAGACACCTACACCAATGAGTTGGGCGAGGCAATCACATACATTTGGATTGATTAAAAAGAGGGCGAAAGCCCTCTTTCTTTTTGTGGCGCGCGAGCGGTCATGCGCGCGCCAATTTAGGCACTGAACGTATGTTCGGAAATTTCCAATCTCGACACACACGGATGTGTTGTTCTATCCCGCTCCCGAAAAAAATAAAAAAATTTTCAAAAAACTTGTGAAAAATGCTTGACAAACCGTCGCCTTTGTGGTATAATATAAGTACAAAGATTGAGAGAGGTACACAAAATGAAACACAGCATTGAAGAACTTTACAGCTTACGCAACGGCAACCACCGCAGTTTAATGACCAAAGAGTATTGCAAAGCAAATGGCATTATTATTGCTACTGACCGTGCAGTATGGAAAGCTTGTCAAAAGAGTGGGGCAATTTATGCAATGCCCGCCCACAGCCACAACAACAACAACAAGCCTGTAAAAGTGCTTGATGTAAATGGCATTAAATTGATTTATCTTTTTGGCGAAAAAACTTACTTCGATACGCAAGAAGAACTTGACAGCTATCGCGAAGTATTCCACAAAGAGCAGGCAAAAGAAAGAGAAATAAACAAACTCAAAAAAGAATTGCTTGCAAAAGTAGAAGGAATGAGTGCGGAAGAACTTAAAAAAATAATTGAAAAAATCTAAAAAAGTTGTAAAAAATACTTGACAAGTACACAGTTTTGTGATATAATATACTTGTAAAACGAAAGGGAAATGCTTGGTGTGGGCTTTGTCCCTCGCAGGTCGACCCCTGCCCCTTTCGGTCAATCGGTTGTGGGTGGGCAAGCCCAAATGCGACTTGGCGGTGGTACGGAAGAATAACCGCTCGTGTGGTACGGAGTTATAAGTGTGCAGATACCCTGCGTGAATGGGAGTTGGTAGTTCAAAAAACTTTTGACCTATGGGTGGGTAAAGGTGAACCCTTGATTGCGGTTGTCGTGAACCGCCTAATCCCTGCGGAAGATTGCCCTCAACCGCAGGGATTTTGTTTTGGCGTCGCGCTGGCGGCCGCTGCGCGACGCTTTGAGGGAAAAATATTAAAAAAAATAAAAAAATTTTCAAAAAAGTGCCTTCAAACACTTGACAAGTTTTCCCGAAAGTGATATAATATAAGTACAAAAGAAAGAGAGGTACAAGTTATGAAAAGACAAATCAAAAAACTCAACGCAATGCCCTATGCACAAGCACACATTGAAATTATTGATGATACGCAATACTTATTCAGTTATACAACCCTTGTTACAACTGTTCGCAAGGATGAAGATGGCTATCGCCTTATTCGTTGCTACGGCTTATATTCCGCAACCACTCGCAAGCATATTTCGGCTTTCGCAAAAGAAAACGGCTTGACTTATCAAGATTTCAAGGCGGTATGCGGTAAGCCCTACGAATTTGGTGTTGATACAGGCGAAATCGTATTCGATGAAGACACCGACCCCTTCAAAAAATGATTACACTAATTACCTCCTATAAAGCGGTTGCCCCTGTAAGAGATTGCAGGGGTAACTGTTTTTTGTGGCTCGCGGGCGGTCGCCGCGAGCCGATTTGCACCTAAACAATATGAAAAAAAATAAAAAAAATCAAAAAAACTATTGAAAAACACTTGACAACAATCCCGAAATGTGCTATAATATAAGTACAAAAAGGGTGGCGACCACCGCCAAGGAGAGTACAAGTATGAAGTATGTAGTCGAAGTTATCTA
>JAFVTB010000040.1 GCA_017503445.1 Clostridia bacterium | reverse complement strand
TGAGATTTGTTGGCATAGTTCATTTTGTTTTTGAACTTGACATCTTCAAAAAACACTTCGGTTTTTATATTATTTTCGCGGAAAAAGTTTGCCACATTGATTGCATAAGGAATTTGCGCTGGCGACATTGGAATCACAAGCACATCGCAAAGCGTTTTTGAAAAGTCCAGCATTTCATTTGCGCGCAGAATATCAAAAAGGCGCGTAAGCCCAATGCAAATCCCAACGCCCGGCAGGGTTTTATCGGTATAGGCACTTGCAAGGTTGTCATAGCGTCCGCCACTGGCGATGCTTCCCACATTTTCTTTGCCAACCAAAAAGGTTTCATAAACTGTGCCGGTGTAATAATCCAAACCGCGGGCAATTGAAAGGTTGATTGCAAAAAACTTTTCGGGGATTCCAAAGTTTTCAAGGCCGCTTACCACTGCGGCAAGTTCACTTATTCCCGCGTTAAAGGTGTCATTATCAACGCCAAACGCTTTCAGGTTTTCAATCACTTCGCGCGCACTGCCCTTTATATTACAAAAGCCCAAAATGGCATTTGCTTGTGGAAGCCCAATGCCTTCGGCAAGCAGCATTGCAATCATGCCCCCGCCGCCAACCTTGTCCAGCTTGTCAATTATACGAAGAACATCAGTGGCTTTGTCTTCAATGCCAAGCCCTTGCAAAAGCCCAGACAAAAGTTTGCGGTTTGAGATATTCATCACAAAATCGCCAATGTTAAGTGCCTTAAGTGTTTCAATAATTACCGCTGCAACTTCGGCTTCATAAATTATATCCAACTTTTCATTGCCAACAATGTCAATATCGCATTGATAAAACTCGCGAAAACGGCCTTTTTGCGGGCGTTCGCCACGATAAACCTTACCGATTTGATAACGGCGGAATGGAAATGCCAAATTGTTTTGGTTTGCCGCAACAAAGCGCGCAAGCGGAACGGTGAGGTCAAAACGAAGTGCAAGGTCATTATCCCCTTTTTCAAAACGATAAATTTGCTTTTCGGTTTCGCCGCCCGCCTTTGCCAAAAGCACATCGGCACTTTCCAAAACAGGCGTATCCATTGGCATAAAACCAAATTTTTCATAGGTTTGGGCAATGGTGTTTTTCATATTATTGAAGGCAATTTGCTGGGCAGGAAGCAGTTCCATAAACCCAGAAAGCAGTTTTGGTGATGTTTTTTTCATAAAAATTTCCTTTTGGGCATTATACACCATTTATAAGGCGTTTGCAATAAAAAAAATGCTTTCACGCGCCAAAAACATTTGTTTTGTTGACAATATGTGCCAAAATTGATATGATATTCAAAAGGAAAAAACAAAATGACAAATGAAAAAGTTGAACAAATAAAACAGGAATTTGTGGAAATCTTTAACACAAACATCAAGCGCGATGGCGCAAAAGAACTTTTGGATTTTATCCTGATGACAGATTTTTTCACCGCACCCGCAAGCACAAGATATCACAGCGCCTATGCCGGCGGGCTTGCCGAACACAGCATCAAAGTTTATAAACGCCTTTTGATGCTTGTGCAAAACGAATATGGCGAAAATTGGCAAGACACCCTCAGCGCCGAAAGTGTGGCAATCTGCGGTCTGCTTCACGATGTGTGCAAAATCAATACATACAAAGTTGAAATGCGCAACACCAAAGAAGATGGCGTTTGGGTGCAAAAGCCATACTACACCACCGACGACCCTATGCCATACGGTCATGGCGAAAAAAGTGTGTATATGGTCAATGGTTTTATGCGCTTAACACGCGAAGAGGCAATGGCAATCAACTGGCACATGGGGCCTTATGATATGCGCGTGAAAGGCGGAAGTTTTGCCCTCAGCGATGTGTTCTATCTTTATCCAACCGCAATGCTGATGTATATGGCAGACCTTCAAGCCGCCTACCTTGACGAAACCACCGAAAAATTTGCCAAGAAACAACAAGAGCAAGGAAAATAAAAAAGCCGCAAATTTGCGGTTTTTTATTTATTCTTAATTTTTTTATTTTTTAAGTGTAAAAAATATTTATTTTGCAAAAAATTTTATTCATAATTCACGCTGTTTTGTTTGTAGGTTTTCAAAACATCGTGGATAAGGCGGTGTTTTTTAAGGCTGGCTGGCATTGTTAAATACGTTACGGATTTATTATCGTGAAATTCATAATAACTGCCTTGCACAAGGCTGGCAAGGGCAACAACTGCGCCAACAAGGGGGTTGTTGCC
>JAFVTB010000039.1 GCA_017503445.1 Clostridia bacterium | reverse complement strand
TAAAAAAATTATATTTTTTAAAATAAAAAATATTTTTACGGAGGAAAAATGGAAAAGGTTGCACTTATCACTTTGGGTTGCAAAACCAATCAATACGAAAGCCAAGCACTTGGCGAGCTTTTGCAAAAAGAAGGTTATGAAGTTGCCTATAAGTTGTGCAAGGCGGATATTTATGTGCTGAACACTTGTGCAGTTACCAATGAGGCGGAGCGCAAAAGCCGCCAATTTGTTGGCAAATTGAGAAAATTAAACCCCAAATGCAAAATTTTTGTTTGCGGGTGCGCAAGCCAAAACAATCCTGAACAATTCAAGGCACTTGCGGGCGTGCAATATGTGATTGGCAACGCAAACCGCCTAAGTTTGCTGGAAAAAATCACCGCGCGCAAGGGCGGAAAAGTGCAAAAGTTGCCTGATGCTTATGAAGATTTACATATCACAAAACCAAAAAATTCGCGAACATATATCAAAATTCAAGATGGTTGCAACAGGTTTTGCAGTTATTGCCTTATCCCCCACCTTCGTGGGCGCAGCCGCAGCCGCAGCATTTTGGATATTATGCAAGAAGTTGACACCCTTGCCAAAGCGGGCGCGAAAGAAATTGTGCTGACGGGCATTGATATAAGCGATTATCGTATTGATGACCAACCCGCACTTTTGGAACTTTTGAAGCAAATTGATGTGTTTGGCGTGCGAATTCGCCTTGGCTCAATCGAACCGAATATGCTGACCGAGGATTTCATTGTTGGGCTTTCACAAATCCACAATATTTGTCCACATTTCCACATAAGCATGCAAAGTGGTTGCACGGAAACCCTTAAGCGGATGAACCGCCACTACACCGCCGAATATTTTTTGGAACGCGTGAAAATGCTTCGCACACTTTTCAAAAACTGCGCAATCACAACAGATATGATTGTGGGCTTCCCAAGTGAAACAGATACGGAGTTTAAGGCCACCCTTGCCACAATTAAAAAGGCAAAGTTTGCCGAAATGCACATTTTTCCATACAGCCGCCGCGGCGGCACAACCGCCGACAAGCTTTTAGGGGTTAAAAACAATGGGTTTGACCTTGTTGACCCGCAAGTTGTGAAGGCGCGTATGAAAACCGCAATGGACATTGCCGAAAAAATGAAAATTCAATATCTTCGCGCCCAACGCGGAAATGTTTTGCAAGCCGTTTTGGAAGAACAAAACGGAAAATATATCACCGGTACAACAGAAAATTATGTGAAGGTTTATATCCCAAACGCGTGCAAAACACTTTTGAACACACTTCAAAAAGTGAAGATTGGAAAACGCTTCCAAGATGGCGTTTTGGCGGAAGTTATTGAATAAAAAAAATAACACTTAACCCAAAATTAAAAAAATAATTATTTTTGTGGCAAAAAATAATTATTTTTTTGTTTATTTTGAATTTTCTTTTAATGTTTTTGTGTTTGCAAAAAATATGTCATGATTTTGGCGCTCGGCAACCTTGCCATGTTTTTGGAGGCAAATAAGCTGGCGTTCAAAATTCAAAAGTTCTTGAACTGAAACGGCATCGCGGCCTTTTAATGATGCCAAACTTTCCTTCATGTTTTGAAAGGTTTTAAGGCGTGTTCTGAGTTCGGGAAGATAGGCGCAGTTTTCATAAATTTCTTTGTTTTCAACCTCATCACATTCCATAAAATGCGAAAGTTTTTGACTGACAACCGCATTGTAATTTTCTTCAT
>JAFVTB010000007.1 GCA_017503445.1 Clostridia bacterium | reverse complement strand
GTCAGCGCTTTGCGCGGCGGAAGCAAGGTTTCCGGCGTTGGAAGCGCTGGTAGCGCCCATTGGGGCAATCAACACCCCGCACAATGTGCCAACGCCCATGAAAAAGGCAAGCCCGCCGGCGCCGAAAATCCTTAACCATTTCTTTTTATTGACATTTTTTTGCGTTGAAAGATTGGCACAATCATGGTTGTGCGAAAAATTGGCAGGGTTCTGCCGTGGGTTTTTCAAATCCATTATTAAAAACACTCCTTAGTTACAAAATTTCCACCAAAAATCCGTGAAGGTGGGGTTGTTTTTTAGTTATCTTAGTTCTGTTACGAAATTATTTTATCACAATTTGAGATATTTATCAAATAAATTCGACAAATATTTTATAATATCAAAAAAATAATTGGGATGAGTTTATATATGAGGTTAAAGGAAGTACGGCAAAGTCGCAGCTTAACACAAGCGGACGTTGCCGAGAGTTTGCATATCAAACAAAACACATATTCACAATATGAAAGTGGTTTGCGCCAAATTCCCGTGGTGCTTCTTGTTGAACTTTCAGAACTGTATGGCGTGACGGTTGATTATCTGCTGGGGCGCACAAGAATGGAAGACAAATTTTAACTGATTTTATAAACCCAAAGAAAAAGGCAACCAAAGCGGTTGCCTTTTAAAGTAGTATTATATAATATAACTACTTATTATCATTATTTTCAATTTTCAGCCCCGTGTTTTCAAGCATTTCTTGGGCTTTTTTCACGTCAACATTTTCCACGGGCTTGCCTTCTTTCATTTCCATAAGCAAATCGCGGATTTGTTTCAGCAGCATTTCTTGGCTTGGGTTGGCAAGTTTTTCGGCCTCGGCCTTCAACCTTTCTTCTTCTGCCTTTTTGGCTTTGGTTTCTTCGGCCTGGCGTTTTTGATCTGCCTTATATTCCTTATAAACTTCCTTAAACGGCCTGTTTTCCGCCTTAGCTTTGGCGCGAAGTTCCTTGCGTTTTTTGATTGCCGCGCTGGTGGTTTCGGCCTTAACAACGGCGTTGAATTCTTTGAATTTCTTTTGGCTGTTCATCATAATTTTCACCATCAAGAACACCGAGAACGCGATGATAAGGAAATCAATCACCGTTTGCAAAAATGCGCCGTATGCCCACGAAAGTGTGACTTCGCCAAGTTCGTTCACCCTTAGGGGGATGCTGAGATCCGCCAAGCTTGCCGCGCCTGTGAAGTATGTAACGATTGGCATAATGATGTCGTTCACCATGCTTGACACAATTTTGTTGAACGCGGTGGCGATGATCAAGCCGACAGCCATATCAAACACATTGCCTTTGGAAATAAATGCCTTAAATTCCCTGAAAAACTTTTTCATTTGTTCCTCCTTTCAATTATTAAAGCCGCTTCGTGCGAAGCGGCTTTCTGGTGCAGATGACAGGAGTTGAACCTGCATGAACTTTCGCCCACAAGAACCTGAATCTTGCGCGTCTGCCAATTCCGCCACATCTGCATAAAGCCAAAGCAAAATGCTTTGGCCATTATATCACAAATTTTTGCACATTTCAAGGGGGCAAATTATTGCTTGATTGAAACAACCGCGGTTTGTGTTGGTGCAGGTGGTGTCAAAATCGGTGTGCCACCAAAAGATGATGTGATGTTTGCCAAAATGTGTGAAAGGTTGATGAAGCCAATGTTGGTGAGTTCGGCCTTATATTTTTCAACAAATGCCTTGATGTCGATATCCTTCAAACTTGGGATATTTTGCACGTTGTCCCCAATGCTGCGGCGAAGGAAGCAAGTTGCCTTCACTTCAAACAAACTGCGTGGTGTGACAACAAGTTTTCTTGTCACTTCCAAAGAAAGGCCGCGATCATCAACGCGTGAAATCACGATTTCATCTTGGTTTGTGATGTTCAAGTTTTGGTTTACAGCCATAGGCAAAACTTCATAGTGTATGCCAACAAGGCGGGCATCTGTTCTGCCATTAAACATTTGTGGTGTTATTTGTTCCATATATTAAATCTCCTATACCACAAGTATAACCATTTCACGTAAAAAGTCAATCAAATTCGCACCTTTCCTTCATAATATCACAGAGTCGCCAATAAAATACCCATAAAGGGGGCGGTTTGAGCAGCAAGGGGTTTTCGCTTTTTTCGCTGAGACGGCGGATAAGTGCGCTGGTGATTGTGGTGGCGGTGGTGATGTTTGCGCTGGTGATGCGGCTGTTTTTTATTCAGGTTGTAAATGGCGGACACCTGCAACAACTGGCCGAAGACCAATGGACGCGCAGTCTGCCAATTTATGCCCAGCGGGGTGAAATTTTGGATTGCAACGGCACCAAATTGGCAATCAGTGAAAGCACATATAACCTTTACACGCGCGGGCGGGAAATTAAAAACCCAAGCGCGGTGGCGGAAACACTTTCGGGCATCTTAAACACAAAATTTGGCGCGCTGATTGACAAAGTTTCAAACAAAGGGGTGTCGGAAGTTTTGATTGCCACAAATGTAAACCAAGAGCAGGCGGTGGCAATCACAAAAAAGATGATAAGCGGCGTTTATCTTACGGAAAACTGCGCGCGGCATTATCCGTTTGGCAACCTGCTGACGCAAGTTTTGGGCTTTACCACAAGCGATAATCAAGGCCAAGCGGGGCTTGAACTTTTTTATGACGAAAAACTTAAAGGCAAAAATGGGTGGGCGCTGGTGCAAAGCGACCTGACGGGCACAACCCTTGAAAACACGCTGGACACCTTTATCCCCGCAACGGCGGGAAATAATTTGGCGCTGACGATCAATGTGGCGCTGCAACAAATTGTGGAAAAGCAACTTGAAAAAATAATGGTTGAGCAAAAGGCCAAAAGCGCAAGCGGCATACTTATGAACGCCAAAACGGGCGAGATTTTGGCGATGAGCACAAAACCAAGTTTTGACCTGAACAACGTGCCGCGCGATGATGTAGAGATGCTTATGGCAACGGTGAAAAACCAAATGGTTGTTGATGTTTATGAACCCGGCAGCACATTTAAAATCATCACCATGGCAATCGCGCTTGAAACGGGCGTGGCAAAACTTTCTGACCACTTTTTTTGCCCCGGATATGCCATTGTGGACGGCGAAAAAATCAAGTGTTGGAAATCAATCGGGCATGGCAGCCAAACGCTTGCGGAAGGCCTTGCCAACAGTTGCAACTGCGTGTTCACCGCACTTGCCCAGCGCATTGGGCTGGACACATTTTATGATTATCTTGCCCGCTTTGGATATGGCGCGCCAACAGGCATTGAAATTGCGGGCGAAAGCAGCGGCATTTTGATGAACAAAAGCGCAGTGAAAATTGTTGACCTTGCGCGTATGGGCTTTGGGCAAGCGGTGGCCGTTACGCCAATCCAGCAAATTGTTGGGGTTGCCGCGGCGGTTAATGGGGGCAACCTTGTGAAGCCATATCTTGTGAAAAACATCACCGCCACAAATGGCGAAGTGATGCTTGAAAATGCCGCGCAAGTTCGTCGACAAGTGGTGAGTGCAAACACAAGCAAAATTTTGTGTGATATGCTGGATCTGACGGTGAGTATGCAAACGGGCAAGTTCACTTTTGTGCCGGGATATGCAGTTGGGGGCAAAACAGGCACAACGCAAAAATATGAAAATGGCGGGGTTTCGCACAACAAATATATCTCTTCTTTCGTTGGCACATATCCCGTGAATGACCCCGCATATATTCTTTTGATTTCGGTTGATGAGCCAATGGCAGGGGCATATTACGGCAGCATTGTGGCAAGCCCTTATGCAAAGGTTATATTTTCGGAAATGTTTGATTTGTTTGGCATACTTCCCGATGATGAAAAGGCGCTTCAAAACGCGCCAAAAACCCTTGAAATGCCTGCACTTTTGGGTATGCCACTTGCAAAGGCGATTGGGGTTTTAAATGAAATGGGCATTGCCTTTGAAATTGATGGTGATGGGGCAAATGTGACAACGCAATTCCCCGCGCCAAGCATTGAAATTTTTGAAACCGACACCGTTTTGATTGGGCTGGGGTAATCCACGGCTCTGCAAGCATAACTTGCCTGCTTGTTTTGCTTGTTGCAAAAGCGGCGAGTGGCGGTTGGCTTGCTTCGCTCCCCAAAAATCCCGCTTTCGCTGGGCATTTTTGGGGGCCCCGTTTATAAGCCCGAAGCTTTGCTTCGTGCTTTGCTTTCCCGCCCCCACAAATTCACCCCAAAAAAATTTTATTTTTCAATGCGTTATATGATAAAATATTATCAATGAAGCAAAACAAGATTTTCAAAACGTTCACCGCGCCCCACAAAAAGTTCAAAATTTGGGGCGTTGTGTTTGTTGTTTTATCGGTTGTGATGATGCTGCTTTTGGCGCAAATCACGCAACTTTTTATTGACACGGTTTATTCATCTTCTGGCACAACAAACGCAAATTTTGGCATCATTTGGACATACTTTATTTCCCATTTTGGCGCGCCAGAAATTGGCACACTTGTGCTGATTCTTTCCATTGCATTTGTGCTGGTGGCGATGCTTAAAAGCGCTTGCACATTTGGGGCAAACCAATGCTTTTTCACCCACGCATCGCGCGCAAGAAGCGCCCTCAGGAAAAGTTGCTTTAAGAAACTTTCATTCACCGATTTTGCGCCCGCGCCGCAAAAAACATTTTTTAATTTAACAAGCGACATCACCGATTTTGCCGAAGCCATTTATTCCCACAAACCAAAGATGATTGAAAACGCCGCGCGCGTGATTTTGGCAATGATTTTGTGCTTTTTTATCCAAGCGCAAATTGCCCTTGCGATGTTTGTTTTTCTGCCCGCAATCTTGATTGTGGGCTTTGCGCTTAAGAAAAAACTTGTGTCACTTTTCAGCGAAGCGCGCAGCCGCAAAAGTGATATGTTTGGCAAAAGCGAAGAGATGATAAAAAACATCCGCGAAATCAAAATTTTTGGCAGTGAAAATTGGGCAACAAAAAAATATGGCGCGCTTAACCAAAGCCACACAAACGCAGTGATTAAAAGCCAATCCGCAATCAACCATCGCAAAATTTGGCTGAACCTTTTGCGCGTGGGTGGGATTGCCACGGCGGTTGGGCTTGGGGCATATGCATGCTTTAACGAGCTGATCACAGTGGGATATTTTGTGCTGATTATGGCATATGCAATCATCATTTTTGATGCGGCGGTGAACTTTATGTATGCGCTTTATGACCACCGCGCCGCAAGCGTCAGCGCACGCCGGCTTGGGCAATTTTTGGATGCACCAAGTTCCATCAAAATAAATGCTGCAACCCTTGCACCAAAGTTTGACATCGAATTTCAAAATGTTGGCTTGAACATGGGCAAACAAAGGGTTTTTGGCGGGCTTAATTTCACAATCCCATATGGCACGCACACAATGATTTTGATTGAAAATGACCAAGCAAAACAGGCCCTTGCAAAAATGTTTTTGCGCCTTGTGCCAAACACAAGCGGCACAATTTTATATCATCAAAACCCATGCCAAATTTATGACATTTCATCACTGCGCAAAGGGTTTTCTTATGTGGCGCAAGAACCCGCGATTTTTGAAGGCACAATTTTGGACAACATCACCATGTTTGAAAAGCCAAACATGAAAAAATTTGCCCACGCAATTGAACTTTGTGACCTTCAAAACCTGGTGGAAAGTTTTGGGGATAAAGAAAACCACTTTTTGGCGGAAAGCGGCAAAAATTTGCCTGCACAACTGCGGCAAAGAATTGCACTTGCAAGGGCGGTTTATCGCGGCGCGCCGGTGCTTTTGCTTGACAACGCGTTCAACAAATTTTCTGCGCGCGAAGGCAAAGCGCTTTTGAAAAAATTGAAAGAAATTTATGCCCATAAAACCATCATTTTTTTGGCGGAAGATGACAGTTTGAAAGCCATGTTTGAACACATTGTGGAAATTGGAGGCGACAAATGAAAACCAAAAGTTTTTTGTCTTATCTTTGGGCATACAAAAGTTGGGTTTTTGTCACAATTCTTCTTGTGCTTTTGGCGGGATTGGCGGCAGAATTTGTGCCATTTTTGCAAGGGCTTATTGTTGGCCAAGCCGCTATCAATCAAAATGAAAGCGCGATATGGGAGGTGCTGGTTGCCCTGGCGGTTATGCTGGTTTTGGATATGTTTGCGCGGTGTTTTCTTTACATCATTTCAAACAAAATTGGCTTTGGCGTGGCAAAAGAAATCAGAAATGATTTTTTTGAAAAACTGATGAAACAACCTTATCAATTTTTTGTGCAACGCCGCAGCGGCGATATGGTTTTTCGGGCAAACATTTTCATATATTCAATTGGCAACTTCCTTTCCAAAAACATTGCCGACACGGCCATTGGTTTTACGCGGGTGGCAATTATATTTGTTTATCTTTTGGTGCTGAACGCGGGCTTTGCGCTGGTGCTTTTGGGGATATACAGTTTGGCAATTTTGTTTGCAGTTTTACACAGCCATAAAACATATCGCATTGGCAAAGCGTTTAAGCATTTCGAACTTCACCGCAACAGTTTGATTTTGCAAAACCTTGACCACATTGACACATATTTGGCATACAACGATGATTTTTCATACCTGAAACACTATGCCCGCGTGGACAAAACATATCACAAGCTGCGCGTGAAATATCATTTTTCAAAGCATTTGTTTTATCCGTGCCTTGACCTTTTTGTGGGGCTTGGCACAGTGGTGATTTATTGGCTGACGCTTTCGCAAGGATTGGGGGCGATTGAAGTTGGTGTTTTGGTTGCGATGCTGACATACGCAAGCCGCATGATTTTGCCAATCCAGCAAATTGCCGAAGGACTTGCGGAAATGATTGGCACCAGTGCAATCATCAGCAAAATTATGAACTTTGTGAACAAGCCAAAAAAACACAAACGCAAAAAGTTTTCCGCGCAAAAGTTTGATATTGTTTGCCAAAATGTGGCGCACAAAGATGTTGCAACGGGCGCAAATTTTGAAAACTTAAACCTTGACATCCCATTTGGGCAAAAAGTGGCAATTGTGGGGGCATATGGCAATGGTAAAAGTGCATTTGCAGACCTTTTATTGGGACTTAATCGCCCACAAAGTGGAAGTTTGAAATTTGGCGGCACGGAAGTGGTGGATATCAAAAAATCAAGTTTGCCAAACTTGATTGCTTTTGCGGGCGACGACGCGCAAATTTTTGGCGCAACCGTGTTTGAAAATGTGCAATTTGCCAAGCCAAGCGCAGGTGCGCGTGAGGTGGTTTTGGCGGCAAAAAATGCGGGGCTTTTGGAAGTGGTGGACGCTTTGCCAAACGGCATCCACACCCG
>JAFVTB010000038.1 GCA_017503445.1 Clostridia bacterium | reverse complement strand
TTTTTTCAAAGCCCAAATATTTGGCTTGCCAAAACTTGGTTTTGGGTTGCACGCATTATTTGGCGGTGCGGGCGCAAATTCAAAAAATTTTGCCAAACATAAAAATGTTTGATGGCGCGCTTGCGGTGGCAAAACAGGTGCAAAAATTTGCACCTGCAAAAAGTGCAGGCACTCAAAAAATCACTTTCATCACAACCGATGGAAACAACAACTTTAAACAAAAATTTGAAAAATATTTTGAAAAAATAAAATAAAATTATTTTTTTAAGCAAAAAATATTTTTTTATTGGAAAAATCTTACAAAGAACTGCAAAGATTGTAATTCAACTCAATTGTTTCCATATAAGTTTGCTTAAGTTTTGAAGAAAATGTTTGTGCGGGGGTTGCGGCAAAATTTTTCAGGGTTTCAAGTTTTTTATAAAGGTCTGCAAGTGAAAGTTTGATGTAAAGCACTTCGGTTGAAAGTTTTGCATCAAATTGCGCTTCAAAATTCAGTTTTGTTTTGCTGACCAAATTTTCAACATCCGCCACAAATAAAAGCCCTTGCGCCTCGCTTGAAACCTTGGTGTCAAGGGCAACGCTGATGTCATAAAGATTGTCAAAAACGGTTTTATAAATCGTCACCGCGTCCACCAGCGCGTTTTGTTCGGCGGTGGTGTAATTTCCAGAAATCGTGATCGCGCCAATTTCAATTTTCACAATCTCTGGCGAAAGATTTTCCTTTTCCAAATTTTCTTTCACAAGGCGCGCGTCATTCTCTTCGGCATAGGCGCTTGCAATCACAAAAAATTTGTTTTTGCTTTCCCACACAAACCCTGCGCCGCTTTGTTTTTGAAGCACGGCGCTTTGCTCCAGCGCACTGGTTTTGTTTGCAAAGTTTCCAAGTGCAATGGCATAAATTGCATATGCACTTTGCCCGCTTGAAGATGATGTGCTTGAAAATGTTTTAATGGCAATAAGGTTGCTGCAAAAATCCGCCACTGTCAGCGTGAATAAAAGCGTCAGTGCAAAACTGAACGCGATTAAAATTTTGCTTTTCTTTTTTGGATGCTTTGTCATAAAACCTGCTTTAAATTTTTTATTTCGTGATATCAAATGTTTATGACAACAATTTCACAAGTATGCCGTTTTTCTTCCTTTTTTTCGGTTTGGTGTGGCGGGTTGTCAGCATATATTTTTGTTAAGGAGTGAACTATGAAAATTAAACCGTTGTATGACCGCATTGTTTTGGAACCCGAGCTTGTGCAGGAAAAAACCAAGTTTGGCATTGTGCTTCCTGAACTTGCGCGTGAAAAATCCCAAATGGGCAAGGTGGTTGCTGTGGGGCAAGGTGGCGCGCTTGATGGCGCAAACAACAAAATCCAGGTTGAAATCGGCCAGCGCGTTCTTTATTCAAAATTTGCCGGCACAGATATAAAGGTTGACGGCAAAGAATTTGTCATTGTACGCCAAACCGACGTGCTTGCGGTGATTGAAAGCGATGAAAATATTGAAGTTGGAGGGGAAGATGAGTAAGCAAATTTTGTTTGGAAGTGAAGCGCGTAAAGCCCTGCAAACAGGCGCATCAAAACTTGCCGATGCGGTGAAAATCACGCTTGGGCCGCGCGGCAGAAATGTCGTGCTTGACAGCGCCTTTGGTGCGCCGCTTATCACCAATGATGGCGTTTCAATCGCAAAAGAAATTGCCCTTGAAAACCCCTTTGAAAATATGGGCGCGCAACTTATAAAAGAAGTGTCCATCAAAACCAATGATGTTGCGGGTGATGGCACAACCACCGCGTGTGTTTTGGCGGAAAGCATTATCCGCGAAGGCAATAAAAATTTTGAGGCGGGGGCAAACCCAATCATATTAAGAAAAGGCATTCAAAAAGCCGTGAAGGTTTGCACTGATGAACTTAAACGCATTTCCAAAAAAGTTGAAACATCACTGGAAATCCAGCAGGTTGGCGCGGTGTCTGCGGGCGATGAAGAAATTGGCAAAATCATTGCCGATGCAATGGAAAAAGTTGGCGCAGATGGTGTGATTTCTGTTGAAGAAAGTGGCACGGTTGAAACCACGCTTTCGGTTGTGGAAGGAATGGAGTTTGATCGCGGATTTTTGTCGCCTTATATGGCCACAAACACAGAAAAAATGATTGCCGAACTTGACAATCCGTATATCCTTTTAACCGATAAAAAAATCACCGCGATTCAAGACCTTTTGCCAAT
>JAFVTB010000037.1 GCA_017503445.1 Clostridia bacterium | reverse complement strand
GCATCGCCAAGTTTCATAATTGAACCTTTGCCAAATTGTTT
Organism: Clostridia bacterium; assembly: GCA_017503445.1. GTDB lineage: Bacteria > Bacillota > Clostridia > Christensenellales > UBA1242 > UBA5489. Next base: position 1,558 of record JAFVTB010000037.1, on the reverse strand, counting down.
TTCGATTTCCATAAGCGCTTGTTCAAGATTTTTTTGTCTATCTTCCATAAAAATTCTCCCTTAAAAAAATAAGTTTTGCCGGCCACATATCCTTAATTAAGATATTTATACCACAAAACTTATAATAAATCAAGCCCCTATTTTTCGGTTTTGAAAACATGCCAATTTTTCACGAAATAATTCACGCCGCTGAGTATTGTGAGAAGCACCGCAAGCGCCAAAAGCCCATAACATACCCACGCAAAAATCACGATAAATTGTGCGCCAAAGATGCCATATTGGGCAAAGAACGCCAAAAGCATAAGCGCAGGCACAGCAATATCTTGCACCAGTGCCTTATATTTGCCAAACTTGTCAGCCGCAATCACGCTGCCCTTGTTCACCGCCACTTGGCGAAGAAAGGTGACAGCAAATTCGCGGCACAAAATGATGATTGCCGCAATTGCGCCCCAAGGCGCAGGGATTGTGCCATCAGCCACAACCAAAATAAGCGCAACAGTGATAAGCAGCTTATCGGCAATGGTGTCCAAAAATTTACCAAGGTCTGTCACCTGCCCCGTTTTGCGGGCAAGCTTGCCATCAATAAAGTCAGTAAGTGCCGCCACAGCAAAAAGCACAACGGCAATAAATTTGCCCCACGGAATGAAATCCGCAAGATAGAAAAATGCAATGAACGGCAAAAGCGCAATTCTTATGCACGTGATTTGATTTGGTGTCATACAATTTCCCCCTTTAATCCAAATTCATTTATTTCCACAAACTTTGCGGTAACAATATCGCCAACCGCAAGGTTTGGATTTACCGAAAAATCAAAAGTGATTTTTAGGTCAATTTCTGGCGAAGAGTTTTTGGCATGGCCAAAGAACATCTGGCTTTCACAGTCAAACCCATCCACCATAACTTCTTCGATTTTCCCAAGTTGCGCACGCAAAAACTGGTTCAGCACCACGTTTTGAATTTTTTCAATCTTCTTCAAGCGGCGCCTTTTCACAAACTCCCGCACCTGACCTTTCATATAGAATGCCGGGGTTTTTGGCTCACGCGAGTAGGCAAAAAAGCTTGAATATGGAATCATACCGCTGGCGATAAAATCACAAAGTTTTTTGAAATGCTTTTTCTTTTCTGTTGGACAGCCCACAATAAAAGTGCTGCGAAGGATGATTTCAGGAAAATTTGTTTTGATAAGTTGTAAAAGTTTCCATGTTTCATCTTCATTGGTCTTGCGATTCATTTTTTTCAAAATTTCATCATCGATGTGCTGAAGCGGCATATCCAAATATTTACACATTTTGGGGTGGTTTTGAATAAACTCCAAAAGTTCAACCGAGTCCCGCTCTGGATAAATATATGGCAGTTTTATCCAACGAATTTCCTTGATTTTAACAAGCTTTTGCAAAAGATCAACTAGGCGCGGCGAACCATAAAGGTCTTCACCATACCTTGCGGTGTCTTGAGCAACCAAGATAAGTTCGCGATACCCTTGCTTTGCAAGGTTTTCCGCCTCTTGCAAAAGTTGCTTTTCAGGCACACTTCTAAACCGCCCGCGAATGCGTGGAAT
>JAFVTB010000036.1 GCA_017503445.1 Clostridia bacterium | reverse complement strand
TTTGTGTTAAGTTGGTTTGCAATCACACCAAGATAAACAGATTTAAGCGCGTTTTCTGCGCTTTGAATTGTAACCATAATTTTTTCTCCTACTTAAATAAATTTTTTACCACTTCTTTTGCTTCTTCCATTGTGGTTGGTTTGGGTGGAGCCATAAGGGGTATTCCACTGCCAGCCGAATCGGAAATTGAAACAGGCGAAGGGTTGTTTTGAATTTCCGCCACATAATGTTTTAAGATTTTGCCAACCAAATTTTGATTGTTTTTGATATAATCTTCAACATTTTCTGTGGTGGATTGCGCCGCCGTTTCAAGTTCGCTTAGGCGCTGACACTTTCTGGTGAACTCCGCTTGCAAACTGTTATAAGCGTGAAGTAAACTTTCAGTGTTTTTGAATTTGCCTATGGAGCCATCTGCCGCCCCAGAGGTGGCAGATTTTTCATTATCCAAGTTTTGATCAACTTGCGCATTCATTGGGGTTTCCACTTGCGCAGCAGACGGTTGTTCCATAGAATTTTCTTTTATTTCCATAATTATTTCCTTTTAAATCATTTTTTTATGTGCGCGAATATGCGCCAAAACGGTTTCTTCCAAAGATGGATTTGCACCGCAAAGGTTTGCAAATTCACCCGAAAGCATAAAACTGGTGTGTTCGGCAATATGGATTTCGTGATCATCAATTTCAGAAACCTTGACATCTTCACGCGTGATGAATTTATAGTTTTCTTCAGTGGCACGCGATGTGTGTTTTTCTTTAAGATCGCTTCCGTTTTCCCAAATGCCATATCCCAAAATATCCAACACCTTCATCTTCATGCGATTTGACATTTTATCGCCTTCATCATTCAAGATGCCTTTTTCAATAAGTGCAAAAATCATTTCTTTGCGCTGGGCGAAAGAATCGCTGTATTCATCTTTAGTTTCAAAAATCACATCGTCCGAGGCAATATCACTTGCGGAAAAATAGAACATTTCCATGCGCCCATTATCGCCAACAATTTTCCTAAGTTTTGGGATTTTCACAAACTGTTTGTAAAGGCGCAAAATGTGTTTTGCCACAAGTTTAATTGCGGCTTTCACGCTGTCGTTGGTCATAAGCATTTTGCTTTCATCTTGCTCTATCATTATCCCAAGTGCGGTGCCACTAAGCCCTTTTGTTAAATAATTTTCATTATTGAAATCATATACGCCACCCACGGTTGCAAATTCATCAATCAGGGCAAGTTCTTCTTGGTTAAAATTATAAGGAATGCGTTCGTTGTTCATATAATCTGGCTTGTTTGCACCTTGGCGATACACCAAAACTTTGCCCGGGCAAAGGCCTTCTTCTTCCAAAGCATCAACATCAACGCTGCCGTCCTCAATCGTCAGCACACCCATTGAAAGGCGATTGATAAATTCGTGCTTGCGATTTTTAATGGCGTTGTAGGCAATTTGAAGTGGAATCACACGATTAACAACACTCAGCCCCCAAAAACAGCCCGCTTGCACAATTGAATCTTGTTTGATGAATGGAAATGTGCGCCCATGCCCATGACCATTTTGATAAGGCAATTCGCCAACATGGACAAGTTTATCGCCCGCAACCAAAATCATTCTGCCGTTTGGATATTTCACACTTGGGGCTTCGTATTTTTCAATCACAAGCGCATAATCTTTGTTTGTGGTTTTTGCACCAAAATGATGAGTGTTTGTGGTTTGAGAAATGGAATATATGCTGGCGCTTTCCCCTTCAATATCCACACCCCAACGGTTTTTGATTTCATCAATGTGGTATGCTTTGGCATGAATGATGCTGCGTTGGTTTTCAAGGGTTGGCTGATGTGGGTTTTCAGGAAAGATTTCAAATGGTGAAACAGCAATAATTTCAACATCACCACTTTTGATTGGGCTGGCACCATTAAGGTTGCCAATCACATCACCCTTAAAGCTGTTCCACATCACTTTATAAAAGCCGGTTCCGCAAATTTCACTCCAACGCGTCACCTCACAAATGATTTTGTTCATATCTTCTGTGCTGTAAACCGAGTTGATGATTTTTTTGCTGACTGCGGCGGTTTTAAGGTCTTTCTCATCATTTGACGCAGGCACAACATTCATTTTGGGACGAATGCGCGCAAGCTTTGAAAGGCGCCTTTCAACAATTGGGGCAATGTGATTGAACACCTGATGTTCTTGCCAAAAATATTTTGCTTGAAGCGGCATAATTTCCTGATTGCCATTCACAGTGCACTGCTGGTTGCCAACATAGAAATTAAGATTCAATTCCCATTGGGCTTCATAAGGTTTTCTTTCCGCTTGACGGGCAAAAAAATCTTTGCGCACGGCCTGCACAAGTTCAAACTCGGCAAGTTCTTTTGCAGACATTTGTTTTTTTGTTTTTTTCACGATAACTCCTTTTCATCAAACTTTTGAAGAGACTGCAAAAGCAAATCACGCTGCTGGCGAAGTTCTTCATCGGTCATTGCATTCAGTTCATCAAAAGTTTTTTCGTCATAATATGCAAGCAGAATTTTTATTGCAGAAACATCAGGCGGGATGTTTTTTGTGGTTTTTTTGCGTTTGGTCAAAACTTGATTGCCATTTTCATCAATGGAAAATTCTTCAATCACCTCTTCCACTTGAAATCCCACTGCTTTTTTTATAAGCGCTTTTTCAATTTCCACATCTTCCATAAAAATCCTGTTAAAAAAACACTTCAAAGAAGTGCTTTTTGGATTTATATCACAATATTTTTTTTCGCAAACATTTTTATGACAATATTCGACATTAATAATATTGAAGGAAGTTCTCGCTGCGCTTTCTGCGCACAACCAACACAACAATAAGGGTTATAATTGCTGCGCCGCCAATGCCACCAAGGGTGATCCAAAGCCATGTCAGGTCAACTTTCTTCACCTCTTCCTTGGTGATGTCGGCATAAAGCGTAAGTTCACCATTTGGTGTGACATGAATTGTGGTTGACATTTCATCTTCGCCATTTTGAGTGTCCACGAGAGATGAGAATGATTGGTTTTTCACGCTCCAACCATTAAACACATATCCTTCGGCAACCTCAAGGCGCACCTCAACCATCATTCCAACCGTCACCTTGCAAGAAAAGTTTATGCCTTCAAGTTCTTCCACACCCATAAGAAGCATTGAACTTACATAAACATCAACGCTTGCAAGGTTTGAAGACACGATGATATTCAAATTTTCATTGTGAGTTGTGAATTTTGCTTTCAGAGTGAAAGTTTTTTCACCATCCACAAGTGCAAAAGGCACATTGGCTTCATCGGCGTTTAGCATATATAAATAAACAAAATTATCCGTAAAATTTTCATCCCCAAATTTAAGGGTTAGGGTTTGCGCTGCAAGTTTTTCATTTGCTGGATCACCAATCAATGCAGGGGTTTCTGTGCCATCTTCAGCAACCCAAACCCATTTTTCAAATGTGTATGAATTGTTTGAAGGTGTTGCAACAAAACTTTGCAATCCAAGATATGAAACTTCAAAAAATCGATCTGGGTCTATGCCCACAGGCGCCCCCTTGACATAAACATTGCCTTGATTTTTATTGTCGGTTAAAACCTTCAGCTTATATGTCACATTTTCTGATGTCGCAGAATATGCCCCGCTTGTGCCGCCAGTGACGGTTATTGGCACAAGTGCTTCAGTGGTTTCTGTTGTAAAAGTTTTCACAACAGCATTGCTGCAAAACAATGTGCTGAGTTTGCTGTAGGCCGCAAAATCTTCCGTGATTTTCACTTTCAAAAAAATGTTTGTGCCATATTTTTGTTCAACCTTTGTCACAGCCACGCCATCTTCTTCAATTGGATTTTGAAGTTCGTCCAAGATTTCAATTTCCACACCCTGTGAATTTTGCGCGGCATTCAAAGTGATTTGAAAATTTTGGAATGTTTGAAGCACAGGAAAAGTTTCTGTTTTTTTACACCAAACATTAATCGTATCCCATTCGGCAGTGGTGTCCCAAATGTTGTTGTGTCCAGCACCCACAAAATTGCTTAGGGCCGTGAAAGTGCTTTGTTCCAAAAATGCAACTGACGCGCCAGCTTGCCCCTGCGCCAAAAGGCTTAGGTTTGCATTTTGATTAAACGTATAAGCATTTTTCAAAACACTTGTTTGCGCAACACTTCCGGCAATTTTGCCCACAGCAATTGTTTTGGTGTCAAGCGTTTGATTTGCTGGAAGCGCTCCGCCTGCAAAAATATTGACAACTGTTCCACTTTCAATTTGCCCAGCAAATCCACCAACCAAAATTTGTGCATTTGAAGAAATAATGTTGGTTGCAAAAGTTGCTTTCACAAGGTCAGCATCCATTGGCACAGCAAAGCAGTTTGTGATTGTGCTGCCACTGACTTTGCCAACAAAGCCACCCACAATTGTTGAAAGCGCATTTTCGTCAGTTTGCGTAACTTCAAGTTTTATTTTGGCATAAGCATCTTTGATGATTGTGCCTTCACCAACACTTCCAAACATGCCGCCAATCACACCGCTGCCCAAGGCGGCGATGTTCATCTCGCCATATTTTTCCAAATCGGCGTTCGGGGTTCCGTCTGGCGCAGATGCGCAAGTGACATAAACATTTGAAAATGTTGACCCCAAAGCATTGCATGCCAACAGCCCAAAATTTTTGGTTTGATCTGTGGCATGCCACTGAAAATCACCAGCAGCAATCACGGCAAGGTTTGTGATTGTGCTGCCACCCGAAATGGTTTGAAAAAGCGGCGCGGCAGTTGTGATTGAAAAACCATTGCCATTCAAGGTGATTCCAGCCGCATCAATGCTTTCCCAATTTTGAAGCACGATATCTTCCGTCAGCACAAAATTTTTGTTTTCGGTGTTTTTTATATCTGCAGCAAAATTGGCATTATTCAATTCAATCACTGAACTTTCTGCAGAAACATCGCCGGCCGAAAAACCAACCACACCAAGCCCAAGGCAAACGCAAAAGCCAGTTAAAAAACAAAGGATTTTCTTCATTTTTTCTCCATAATATATAAAATAGTATAACTTAATTTATATAAAATTACAAACGATTTTCTCGGCGAATTTTTCGATATAAACTCTCCTTGTTTTTCTGTACAACTGTTTTTTTCAAAGATTTATCTTGCATTGCATTTTTGTGCATAAGATAATAACGAAGCTCATCCATCGCGTGGTCATCGCGCTTAATCGGTGCATCACCATTCCCCCAAACATATCCCTTTATTTCCCGAATCATATTCACGCAATTTTTGAAAATAAAAATCCGCGTCTCACCACTTGCGGATTTAAGATATGATTTCACAACATTGATGCCTGCAAACAAATCTTTGTTCACCCTTGGATTCACGGCAATCCCAAGGTCAAAAAAAAGTTCACTCACACTTTTGGTGGACGCCAAAGTGCGCTGATTTGATGCACTGTCGATAAGCGCCTCAATTCGCCCACCAAACCCAGTGTGCCAATTCAAAGATGCGCAAATTTCTTTGATTTTTTCGGCGTGATATTCAATGGATTTTTTTGCTTCATAATGCTCTGCAATCACAAAAATATTTCCGTCAAAATCTTCGGCATACCAATGCGCTGAAAGCGGGTTATGAAGCCCAGGGTCTATGGAAATATTATCTTGCCACTCAAGCGGCACGGGAAAAGGATCAATCACATGCACACTTTCATCAAATTCGCCATACACCAAACCACCATTATCCAAAAATTTGCCATTGCATCTGCTTTCAAGTTCTTCTGCACTTAGGGTTGCCATAAGGGTTGCCACTTCACCGGCATCCAAAAAAGGGTTATCTTGCCAACTGATGAACTCGTGCCAAACCTCGGGGTCATTATTTTTGTTTAAAAAAATCATATCATACACCCAAGTCAACCCCTTCAAAGGTGTCATTGTGCCAAAAATTTCGCCTTTTTTGTCCAGCACACGCATTTTACATTCCTTGAAAATATCCTCAGGGGGCTCTTCATCAAACCACACAAAATCCAAACTTGCGCCCTGAAATTTTTCGCGGCCTTGGTCACAAGATTTAAACGCAATTTTTGACACGCCACCAAAAACATTGTCCAAAAGGATATAATCAATTATGCCATTTTCTGCGCTGGACTTCCTGCCTTCCAGCATAACAATTTCCTTTATCCACCGCTTATCCACATAGTGCAAAATTTTGCTTTGCGCAACATCGCGCTGAACTTGCCGTGAAAGCGAAACCACCCAGCAGGAAACATTTTTTTTGTTTTTTCTGAAGGGGTGATTGCCGCGCGCAAGCCAAACAGTTTCAACCGCGCCACATTCTGTTTTTCCCGTACGATTGCCACCAAAAACCCAACGATTGCGCTTTAAACACCTGTGAAAAGCCATTTGTTTTTTATGCACCTTTTCACCCGAATTATAAAGCTCCAATGTTGACTTTTTTGCGCGCGTTTGCAAAATATTATCAATGGTTTTTATTTTTTTTATTATTTTTTTCAATTTTTTCACCCCTTTTCAACAAAAAAATAAATTTTATTAATTTATTTTATTTTTTTCTTGCAAAAAAAACTGATAAAATCACTTGCGTGAAAACAAAAATTTTTGCGGGAATTCTTTTGCTGTTTTGTTGTATGTTTTGGGAAACGCCAAATATGGCACTTGCCCAAAACTCTGTTTTTGCGCGTATTGAAAAGCCAAACGTTTTCTTTTTCAACAGTCCCGTTGATGATGCAGGATATCGTGTTTTCGAAATTCCACAATCATATTTTGTTGAACTTTTGGGCAAAGCGGAAGATGCCGAAGATTTGTTTTATTCCGCCAGATATCTTGATGTTTGCGGATATGTAAAAAAAGCCGATGTCACTCCGGTTCAAGGTGTACCACAAAATCCATTTGCAAGCGGAATCAGTTTTCGAGTTTTTTCGCTTTCTGGGCTTGATCTTAAATCAACCCCAAGCGGCGATTCGCCATTCAATCGAATTATAAACGTGCCATATCTTTGCAGTGATTTGATTTTTTATGGCACTTGCCCGGGACAAGAACTTATCCCCGACAAAAACAATTTGTGGTATTATTGCAAATATATCAACGGGGATTCATCATATTTTGGATTTCTTTACAGCGAGTTTTGCGATAAGCTTTCCCCAATTATTCCAAACACAGAAATTTTGCCTGTGTTTGAGGGTGAACTTTTTGCCAAACCGACCATAAATCAAACAAACCAATCAACAAATTCTGCAATATCGAACGAACTGAAAATTTTTGTCATTGTGGCAATAAGTTTGCCTTGCATTTTTATTGTTTATCTTTTGTTCAAGCCAACTAAACTTGTGGCAGATGATGGCAAAAAATCAAATAAAAAAATCAGGCGCCTGAAGCGTTCTGAATTTTATGAGCTTGATGATTAAACAATTTTTTTGAAAATATTTTTTATCAAAATATTTAAATCATAAATTTTTTATAAGATTTTTCAGCTTCGTGATATATTGCAAAAAATGCAAGCTTTTTACTGTGGTTAATTTCTTGCTGAAGTTCGATGTCCTTTGCCAAGTCCAAAAGCCATTTTTCGTGATCAATCAAATGCAAAATTTTTTCATGCGTCCATCCCCAATTTTGCAATTTCACCGTGCATTTTTCCAAAACCGCAACATTCCACCTTAAGGTTGTGCGGATGTTGACATCCAAAATTTTTGCCACTTCTTCAAACGTGTGGTCATCAACATATTTTGCAATCACAAACCTTGCCAAATTTTCTGGCAACGCACACAAAAGTTTATCACAAAGGTGTTTTATATTAATCAAACTGATTTTTTTATTCATGAGTCCCGTAATATCCTGCACCACTTTTTCCGTGCCGCACAGGGTGATATTGCGCAAGTTTTTATAAAAGCACGAAACGCCGCGGATTGTTACATAGCCATCAACCGCCTTTGCAAGTTTTTCCAACCAGCGATATATTGAAAAAAAAGTTTTCACCCAAACTTTAAGCTCCATAAAACCTCCATAACACTTTTCGCGCATCTGATCTGGCAGGAGGCATTGGTGATGGCGCATTGTGTTTTCGCGCCATTATTTTATCAACAAAAAATAAAAAAATGTCATTTTTTATGACATTTTTCGACAAAATTCTATTTGGCAAAATTTCGTTGATAATAAAACAAATATTGTTGGGCATAGCCCGCGACATTTTTAAATTTATCAACAAGAATTCTCCTTATCTCTTTCCTGTCGTGACATGGCTCAAAAAAGTTGTTATAAACCTTTTCAATCCAAGTGTCCACAGGAAAAACATCTGTTTTGCCATAACCAAAAAGCATTATGCAATCCGCCACCTTTGGCCCAACGCCTGAAAGCGCAACAAGGCGCAACTTCAACTGGTTGGTTTCAAGATTTGCCCAAGCATAAAAATCAAGATTTGAAAGTTGTTCAACAAGTTTTACAAGTTGCGGGCTGCGATAGCCCGCCCCCGCCTTACGAAAATCACTTTCTGTGATTTTTTGCAGTTGTGCAAGCGTTGGAAACGCATAATAATCGCCAATCTTTTCGCCAAAATTTTGGCGCAAAAATTCCACAGTTGCAGAAATCCTTTTGATATTGTTGTTTGCGGAAATCACAAACGAAACAATCACTTCCAAAAGGTCTTGGCGCAAAATCCTTATGCCGCCGCCAAACAAAATTGGCTTATGCATCACTTCATGCGTCAAAAGTGTGCTTTTGATTTGGTGATAATCAGTTTTCAGATCAAAAAAACTGGTGAAAAAAACTTTATCATCGGTGAAAATTGTGTATGCATCTTGATCCTCGCGCACCACAGCAATCTTGTTGCCTGTTTGCACAACAAAACCATCGTTTGTTTGCCGCCAAGAAAAGATCTGCCCGCACGAAAGTGTTTGATACATATCAATTTCGGTTTTATTTATTGAAAAACTAGTCTTGAATTTCATAAACGCTTGCCACTTTTTTGCCAGCTTTGCTTTCAAATTTCACGCGGCCATCAATTTTTGCAAAAAGTGTGAAGTCTTTTCCAAGGCCAACATTGGTGCCTGGATAAATTCTGGTTCCGCGTTGACGAAGGATGATTGAGCCAGCCAAAACTGCTTGACCATCGCTTGCTTTCACGCCAAGGCGTTTTGCATTGCTGTCGCGGCCGTTCTTAGAGCTTCCGCCGCCTTTTTTGTGCGCGAAAAGTTGAATATGAATGAATTTCATTTTACCCCTCCTGTTTAAGTTTAATAAATTTTTTGTGGGAATCGGCAAGTTCTTGGGCGCTTTGCGCAAAGGTTTGCAAAAGCACTTGGGCGGGTTGATTTTGAACACTTTCGGGTTTAAGCATAAGCTTAAAATACCCCACTTCTTCATCAATTTCAAATGTGTGGGCAAGCCCCAAAACTTTTGAGATGCCAAGATGGCAACTGCCCGCAAGGGTTGAGATTGCCGCGCAAATGATATCCGCGCCGCTTTCCGCGTAACCCGAATGTCCCTTGCATTCAAAGCCCAAAATTTTGCCTTTTTCCTTAAAAACTGTGATTTGTGTCATTATTTAATATCCACAATTTTGATTTCTGTGTATGGTTGACGATGACCATTTTTTCTGCGATACATTTGCTTTGGAATCATTTTGTAAACAATGATTTTTTCGCCTTTGCCGTGTGCAACAACTTCTGCTGTTACCTTGGTTTTTTGTGCATCTTTGCCTGTGGCAATTTTGCCATCTGCGCTTGTGA